>CAZSTU010000033.1:0-15257 GCA_964609745.1 uncultured Halanaerobiaceae bacterium | reverse complement strand
GGATTAAGTGGATACCCGAAAAAAAGTGAAAGTGAGCATGATATTATTGAAACTGGTCATACTGCTACCTCTATATCTTCTGCACTCGGTTTGGCTTCTGCCCGTGATCTTGAAAAAGAAGATCATAGAATATATGCAGTAATTGGAGATGGAGCGATGACCGGAGGCATGGCATTTGAGGCATTAAACCATGCCGGACATCTTGGGAAAAATATTAAGGTTATATTAAATGATAATGAAATGTCCATTGCCTCAAATGTTGGTGCACTTCCACATTATCTTACTCAATTACGTACAGATCCAACAGTAAATAGATTAAAAGAAGATCTTGAATTTTTATTAAATAAAATACCTAAAATTGGCTCAAGAGTTTCTAAAACAGTAGAGAGAGTTAAAAATAGTCTTAAATACCTGGTAATTTCTGGTGTATTATTTGAAGAAATGGGATTTACCTATATGGGACCTATTGACGGTCATAATATTAAGGAACTAAAAGATAACTTTATTCAGGCTGATAGAATTGATGGGCCTGTAATTATTCATGTACACACAATAAAGGGTAAAGGTTATAAGCCTGCAGAAGAAACACCGTCACAATTTCATGGGGTTAGTCCCTTTGAGATAAAAAGTGGTAAACCTAAAAAAGAAAAAAATAATCCTACATATAGCCAGATATTTGGAAAAACAATGGTCAAAATGGGAAAAGAAGATGAAGATATAGTTGGTATTACAGCAGCTATGCCCCATGGTACAGGTTTGATCAATTTTGTGGATGAATTTCCTGAACGGAGCTTTGATGTAGGTATTGCAGAACAGCATGCTGTAACATATGGTGCTGGTCTGGCGCGCGGAGGCAAAAAACCAGTAATAGCTATTTATTCAACTTTTTTACAGAGAGCGTATGATCAGGTTATTCATGATGTTTGTATTCAGGATCTTCCCGTTACACTGGCAATTGATCGTGCAGGAATTGTTGGTTCTGATGGTGAGACACATCAGGGGCTTTTTGATTTTTCATATTTACGTCCAATCCCTAATATGGTGATAATGGCTCCCAGAGACGAAAATCAACTACAACATATGCTTTATACTGCAGTGAACCATGAGCATCCAGCTGCTGTTCGCTATCCCAGGGGAGAATCTGTAGGAGTGGAGATTGATGATAAATTACAAAAATTGCCTATTGGCAAAGGTGAGGTATTACGTGAAGGAGATAAGCTACTAATAACAGCAATTGGTAATATGGTTTATCCTGCACTCGAAGCCGCAGAAGAACTCAGTGAAAATGGTATTGAAGTAGGGGTGATTGATGCCAGGTTTGTTAAACCACTTCCAGAACAATTATTTGAAGAAGAGTTCAAAAAATATGATATGTTACTGACCGTGGAAGAACAAGCTTTAATGGGTGGTTTTGGTAGTGCAGTTATGGAATTTTTAAATAAGCAAAATATAAATATTGAGCTTAATAGACTGGGTGTGCCTGATCAATTTGTTCCACATGGTAGTGCAGATAAGATGCGGTCCCAATATGGTTTGGATGCTAGAGGTATTAAAGAGAGAGTTCTTAAACTTCTCGAGCAGGACGGGGAGACTTGAGAATGGCTAAAAAAGAACGTCTGGATATACTTTTGGCAAAAAAAGAACTATATTCAAGTAGAAGTAAAGCCAAAAGGGCAATTATGGCAGGTAAAGTATTTGTCAATGGTCAGAAAATAGACAAGGCAGGTACCCGGATAGAAGAAGACAGCGAAATAGAAATAAAAGGCAGAAAAATTCCCTATGTGAGCCGGGGAGGATTAAAACTGGAAAAGGCTTTGAAAGTATTTAACATAAATCCTGAAAATCGCAAGGTAATAGATATTGGCGCTTCCACGGGAGGGTTCACAGACTGCCTCCTGCAAAAAGGTGCTAAAAAAGTATACGCTGTTGATGTCGGATATGGGCAGATTGCCTGGAAGTTACGCAAGGATGAAAGAGTTGAAGTAATAGAGAGAACCAACTTTCGTTATTTAACACCAGAAGACTTACCTGTTGAGGTATCTTTGATAGTAACTGATGTATCCTTTATTTCCCTTAAATTGATAATACCTCCTGCATTAAAATTCATGAAAAAAGATGGAGAATTTATCGGGCTTGTTAAACCGCAATTTGAAGCCGGGAAAAATAAAGTTGGGAAAAATGGAGTGATTAAAGATCCCCGAATACACGGGGAAGTATTAAAAGAGATAAGTCAATTTTGTAATAATATGGGAGTACAGCTAAAAGGAATTGATTATTCACCAATAAAAGGGGCAAGTAGTCAAAATATCGAATTTTTGATTTATTTTCAAAAAAACAACAAAGAAAATAACATGATAGAATGGCAAAAGAAAATAACACGAACAATAAGGACAGCTCATAGAAAATTGGATCAATAAAGGGGGCGGTCTAATCATTACAACATATGGTTTAATACTAAATACAGATAAAAAAAATGCAAAAAGTGCTGCCCAAAAAGTAATAGATATATTAAAAAAAAATAATGTATCATTTTTGCTTGATAAAAAAGCAGCTGATATGCTTTCACTGTCAGAAAAAAGTGCTGATTATAAATTATTAAGAGATAAGGCAGATTTAGTCATACTTTTTGGTGGTGATGGTACTTTTTTGCACACAGCTCATCATTTTCAGGGTACTGATATTCCACTGCTGGGAGTTAATCTGGGTAGTCTTGGATTTATGACAGAGATCGAAATCAATGAAATTGAAGATACTTTAATAAAAATGATAAATAATCGATATGAAGTTGAAGAGCGTATGATGCTCGAGGTTGTGGTAGAACGTAATGGATATGAAGTTTTTCACAGTCACGCTCTAAATGATGTTGTAGTTAATAGAGATGCCAATGCTCATCTGACAAATATTAAATTATTTGTCAGAAATGAATTTATCCATTCATATAATGGAGATGGTCTAATTATTGCTACCCCCACTGGATCTACTGCTTATTCTTTATCTGCCGGTGGACCTATAATAAATTCTCAAATGAGGGCGATTTTGATAACTCCAATCTGTCCTCACAGTCTTTCTATCCGTCCCATGATTGTTGATGCCAGTGAAAATATAAAAATTGAGGTTTATGGAGATGAAAGTAAAATGAAAATTGCCAGTGATGGGCGGTATGACTATAATCTCAGTAATGGTGATTTAATAAAAATTAAGTCTTCACAAAAAACTGTTTCATTGGTAAAATTGCCAGATAAAAATTTTTATAAGATTTTGAGAGAAAAAATGTAATAATAAAAAAGCGGGAAGGCTATATTTTAAGGGGGTATTATGTTGAAGAGTAAAAGACATTTAAAAATCCTGAATTTGATAAAAAATGAGGACATAGGAACACAGCAGGAATTGGTTGCAAGGCTTCATGAAGCGGGTATAGAAGTTACCCAGGCTACCATTTCCAGAGACATAAAAAAACTGGGTTTAATTAAAGTGCCTGACGGTAAAGGTGGTTATAAGTATTCCCTCTCATCTACCAGGACTAAAGGAGATGTACAGGATTGGTTAAAAAAGATGATACAGGATTTTGTAGTTGATATGGATTACAGTGAAAATTTAATTGTCTTGAAAACAATTCTGGGAACGGCTGGAGGATTGGCGGCAGCCATTGATAATTCACAATGGGATGGAATTATGGGTACAGTAGCTGGTGATGACACAATACTACTGGTGGTAAAAGATAGAGAAAAAACTCCAAAAATTTTCAGGAGGTTTAAGGAGTTGTTGGGATAAAATGTTAGTTGATCTCCGGGTGAAAAACTTTGCTTTAATTGATAATTTAGAAATTTCTTTTGATAATGGATTAAATGTTCTTACGGGTGAAACAGGGGCAGGTAAATCCATAATTATTGGTGCTCTGGAAATGCTGCTTGGAGCAAGAGCTTCCCGGGAAGTTGTTAGAAAAAATCGCGAAAAAGCTTATATTGAAGCAGCTTTTGAGCCAGATTATCTTGAGAAAATTAATAATATTTTAGAAGATTCAGGCATTGAACCTGATCCGGATATACTTTTATTGTCCAGAGAAATAAAATTAAATGGTCGTAATCGCAGTCGTATTAATGGACAACTTGCTACTCTGGGGATGATAAGAAAAATCAGTCATTATTTAGTTGACATACATGGCCAGCATGAACATCAATCTCTTTTAAATCAGAGTTCACATCTTGATTTTTTGGATCAATTTATAGGTAAGAATATTGTAGAGATGAAAAAAGAAATTGCTTCAATTTACAAAAGGATAAAAGATATAGATGAAAAATTGAATGAACTTACCGTTGATGAAGGAGAAAAAGCAAGACAGCTTGATTTGCTTGAATTTCAGATTAATGAAATAAATGAAGCAGATCTAAAAATAGGTGAAGAAAAAAAGTTACAAAAAAAGTATCAGCGCCTGGCTAATATGGAAGAGATATTTAGTACTGTGGGAATAATATATAATAATATAGATGGTGAAGATTTTAATGCCTCAGGTGTACTTGATCAAATAGGAGAATTTATGAAAAAGTTAGAGGAAATTAAGGACTATGATGATGTACTTGCAGAATATTATCAGGAGATTTCCGATATTTATTATAAATTACAGGATTTAAGCTTTCAATTAAGAGATTATCATGGGAAACTTGAATATGATCAAAAGGAGATGGAACGTTTTGAAGAAAGGCTTGATTTAATAAATAAATTACAAAAAAAATATGGGGATTCGATTAAAGAAATATTAAAATATCGTGATGAAATGGTTGAAAAAAAGGAAAAATTATTATCTCAGGAAAAAAACATTAAAAAACTTAAAAGCAAGAAGAAAAAGCTAAAAAATAAGTTTTACAAAAAGGCTAAAAATCTATCAAAGGTTAGAAAAAAATATTCCAATAAACTGGAAGATAGAATTAGTCAGGAATTAAAAGATCTGGCCATGGAGGACGTGGTATTTAGTGTTAATTTTGCTGAAAAAAATCCTTCTAAAAGTGGAGTAGATAGAATTGAGTTCTTAATATCTCCCAATCCAGGTGAAGAATTAAAGCCACTGGCGAAAATAGCTTCTGGTGGTGAATTATCAAGGATAATGCTTGCCTTAAAAACAATAATAGCAGATACAGACCGGGTTGATACTCTTATTTTTGATGAAGTGGACAGCGGTGTTGGGGGAAAAACGGCACAAAAAATGGCGGAAAAATTGGCCTGTATTGGAAGTAAAAGACAGGTTATTTGTATTACACATTTACCACAGATTGCAAGTATGTCAGATAATCATTTTTTTATAACCAAAAAGACAGAAAACAAAAGAACATATACCCAAATTTATGAACTGGATGAAAAAGGCAAAAAGGAAGAACTGGCTAGAATGCTGGGTGGTGTAAAACTAACTGATACAACTTTGAAACATGCTAGAGAGATGCTAAAAATGGCAGAAAATAAGAAGTCAGGTATGGAAGGATAAATTGCTTCCTGCCAATATCTAACTGAATATAGGTTATTTTATCGGGGTATCTCTAAATATACAGGAGATGCCCATTTTATTTTTCATTATAAAAATTGAGAAAGGAG
Source organism: uncultured Halanaerobiaceae bacterium (assembly GCA_964609745.1). Taxonomy (GTDB): domain Bacteria; phylum Bacillota; class Halanaerobiia; order Halanaerobiales; family DATFIM01; genus CAZSTU01. The sequence goes on along the minus strand of CAZSTU010000033.1, from coordinate 9,677 downwards.
GGAGTTATTGACCGGAAAAAACACTGCCTATTTAATTATTAGTCTAATTATTATTGGATTAATTTTATCATATTATAATATATGTCAGGAATTACCTAACAATATGTCTCTTTTAAAGGACAGTGAATCTATTCTGGAATTAAGTTTACCTTTTGGTGTATATGTTAGAGAAAATAATTTTGACAATAAAGATGTACTATCAATAAATGGTAAAAAATTAAATAATAATTATAGAAAATTCACTGCAAATGATTCTCTGAGTTTGGAAGCAAGAGAAATTGGGCAAACAGTGCTTGATTTTAGAATCTTTGGTATAATACCCCTGCGAACATTAAAAATTAATGTTATACCAGAAATTGAGGTACAGCCTGGAGGACAGGCAATAGGTGTTTTGATGAAAAGCAAAGGTGTTATGGTGGTAGGTATTTCAAGTGTTATAGGAGATGATGGTCAAAAGTATTTTCCGGCTAAAGATGCAGGAATAAATATTGGTGACAGAATTATAGCAATTAATGGTGAAAGAATAAATGAAAAATTTAAATTAGCTTCTTTATTACAGGAAGTGGGTATTGATGGGGGAAAAATTAAATTAAAGATTGTTAAAGCAGGAGATGATATAAAAGACATTGAGATATCTCCCGTAAGGGATCATCAGGGTATGTATTTAATAGGTCTTTATGTGGATGATAGTGTAGCAGGAGTTGGCACCTTAACATTTCATCGGCCGGATTCCAGAGAATTTGGAGCACTGGGACATCTGATCACTGAAACACACAGTCAAACAAAAATTGAGATAAGAGAAGGGAAAATAGTAAATGCCAATATATCAGGCATCAATACAGGTCAAAAAGGTATTCCGGGCGAAAAAATGGGGACATTTTTTGAAAGCAAAGATCAGCTGGGAAAAATAATTAATAACAGTGAGTATGGGATATTTGGAATATTAGAAGGTGAACTGGAAGATAATCCATATTTTAGTCAACCTATACCTGTTGCAGCCATTTCAAGCATAAAAAGAGGTCCTGCTAAAATGTATACTGTAATTAGGGGAGGAGAAATTGAAGAATTTAATATTAATATTGAAAGAGTATTTTACCAATCAAAACCGGAAGATAAGGGATTAATTATTGATATTGTGGATCCGGAACTGGAGCAGAGCACAGGAGGGATAGTACAGGGTATGAGCGGAAGTCCTATAGTTCAGGATGATAAACTGGTAGGTGCTGTAACCCATGTTTTTGTTAACAATCCAACCCGTGGATATGGAGTATTTGCCGAGTGGATGTTATTACAAACTGAAACATATAAAAAAGCCAGCTAATACTGGCTTTTTTTCATATATAATAACTGAATAACCTAATTAATTTATATATTTATCCAATTTAAAAAAGGTATTGTTAAAATTATGTAGAATTAATAAAACAAATAAAGGAATAAGGAGGAGTAAAATTGGATAAAAAGATAAAAATTATAATTGTTGATGATAATCGTGAATTTTGTCATTTGCTCAAAGATTTTTTGCATGAAAATGAAAATTTTGTGGTGGTAGATATGGCCTATAATGGAAATGAGGGTTTAAAAATAATTGAAGAAAATGATGCTGATGTATTAATACTTGACTTAATCATGCCTCATCTGGATGGTATAGGTGTCATGGAAGAAATGAAAAACAAAGGACTTAATAAAGACATGAAAACTATAGTTCTCACCGCATTTGGCCAGGAAGATGTAACCAAAAAAGTTGTTGAACTTGGTGCAAATTATTATATTATGAAACCATTTGATCTGGATAAACTGGCGGATAGAATAAAACAAATGATGCAGAGCAGTAAAGAAGAAGAATTTATAGTGTCAGGTGATGCTGATAGGGAAATAGATCTTGATGTTAGAATTACAGAAATAATGCATAAACTTGGCGTGCCGGCACATATAAAGGGATATCTTTATTTGAGAGAAGCTATTGAACTTGTAATAAAAAATATTGATATGTTGGGTGCTATAACAAAAAAATTATATCCAGCAGTTGCAGAAAATTTTGATACTACCCCAAGCAGAGTAGAAAGGGCTATAAGACATGCTATTGAAGTTGCCTGGGAACGCGGAAATGAGGATGCTCTAAACCGTTATTTTGGTAATACTCTGACAGATGGTAATAAACCCACTAATTCGCAGTTTATAGCTAAAATTGCTGACAAACTCAGGCTGGAGATAAGGGCGAGTTAACGAAATGTAGAAAATACCAGTATTCTTTTTATTAGAGTAAACATAATATAAATAATGATAAAAGGAAAAGTTTTTAAAAATTATAAAACTAAAAAATTAATAAATAAACTACAGGTAGGGGATATTGCCCTTATAAAACATTCTGATATTGATCGTGTTGCAGGAGAATCTCTGGTAGAAAAAGGTGTCAGAGCAGTTATCAATTGTCAACAGACTATTAGCGGCAGGTATCCCAATCAGGGTCCTTTGGTACTATTAGAGGCCGGCATCCTTATTTTAGATGTTTGTGATGAAAATTTATTTGACTATATTAATGATGGAGATATTATTGAAATAAGAAATGACACCATATATTTTAGTGGTAAAAAATTATGCAAAGGAACTATTTTAACAGCAGAAATTATAGAAGAAAAACACAGACTTGCAAAACAAAATATAAAAAAAGAACTTCGTTTATTTATAGAGAATACCCTAACATATGCTGATCAAGAAATTGATTTAATGTTGAATCTTGATGTGCCGTATCTGCCACTTCTTAATAATCAACAGGTGCTTGTTGTTGTAAGAGGGGCAGATTATAAAAATGATTTAAAGTTAATAAAACCATATTTTAGAGGTTGTAAACCGTATCTAATAGCAGTTGATGGGGGTGCTGATGCCTGTTTAAAATACGGTTATCTTCCTGATGTGATTATTGGAGATATGGACAGTGTATCTGATAAAGCACTAAAATGTGGTAGTAAATTAATTGTACATGCCTATCCAGATGGTAAATCTCCGGGCAAAAAACGCCTTGAAGATCTGGGACTGAAAGCAAAAATTTTTCCTGCTCCAGGCACGAGTGAGGATATAGCATTATTGTTAGCATATGAAAATGGTGCAGAATTAATTACTGCTGTGGGAACCCATTCTAGTATGATCGATTTTTTAGAAAAAGGGCGGGATGGAATGGGCAGCACATTACTTACCAGATTAAAGATTGGACAAAAATTGGTGGATGCCCGGGGAATAAGTAAAATTTATCAAAGTCAGGTTCCCTACAAACACTGGCTTGGAGTTTTACTTTCTTTAATGTTACCTTTACTTGTTATACTGGCAATATCCCAGCCATTAAATTATTACATCCGACTGCTTTATCTTAAACTATGTATTTTGTTTTGATTTGAGTTTAAATTAGAATTGAGGTTTTAGAATGATTTATGATCTCCGCTATCATCTTTTTACTATCGGTGCAATATTTGCAGCTTTGGGTATTGGTATTTTGATCGGGACAACTTTACCCGGGGATGAACTCCTGCAAAAAGAACAGTTAAAATTAATAGGAAAGATTGAGAGTGAAATAACAGAGCAAAAAATTAAAAATAATGAATTGAACAGTGAAATTAAGTTTCTTAAAAATGAAATAAAGAAAAAAAATGAACTTCAATTAAAATTTATGCAAGATATTTTACCTTATTTTAGTCTTAATAATAAATATTTAATCATAACAGATAGAAACACCCACCCTGAAGTTGAAGAGTTAAAGGAATTAATGAATTTATTAGCAGATGATATTGATATTATAAATAGCCTGTCTGATAATGCAGAGATAAGAAAAGCTGAATTAATCTGGTGGCCGGGAGATAAAGAAAAAGACAAATTAAATAAAAATTTAAAACAGTCAGGGGCTATGAAATGTCCTGCAAATGATAAAATTGAATTTATTATGTGGTTAATGGGAAGGGAAAATGAGAGAGATAAAATCAGTATCAATAATAATGCCAGTTTATAATGAAGAGGAGAATATAGCTGATAGTATATTCAATCTGAACTTTCCCTGGATACGGGAAATAATTGTTGTAGATGATGGATCAGAGGACAATACGTCCGAGATTGCTTCTAAATTTCCAGTGAAATTAATTACTTTAAATAAAAACAGGGGAAAGGGTGAAGCAGTTAGCATTGGTTATGATATAGCAGGCGGGGATTTGATAGCACTACTTGATGGAGATTTAGGAAAAAGCATAAAAGAGACTAAAAAACTGGTAGAACCATTTTTTGAAAATAGTGAAATAGATTGCACTATTGGAGTAATGGATATTAAGGGGGGTGGACTGGGTATAGTAAGATTTTTTAGTGTAAATGGATTAAAGTTGTTTACCGGGAGAACTTTAAATGCTCCACTTTCCGGGCAGAGGGTGTTTAAAAGAGATGTTTTTAAAAAATTACTTCCACTTTCGTCAGGGTTTGGTCTGGAAATGGGGTTGAATTTTTCTTTAATTAAAAATGATTTTAATATAAAAGAGATTAAATGTGCTTTTAGTCATGATGTAACAGGTCTAAGTTTTACTGATATTAATCACCGTTTTTCCCAATTAATTGATATAGGACGTGTTTTCTGGAAAAGAGGGATGATAGCTGAAAAGTATTAAAAAGAAATTGTTTGAAATGGGATTTCAAGCAGAAAATTATAAAGGTGAAAAGATTATTAATAGTGGTGGAATTATAATAGTATTATTTTATCTATTATACTATATTTTATCTATAAATTTAAAAAAGGTTAATTCTTTACAGTGGAGTGGTTTAATATTTATATTGATGATTACTGCATCAGTCGGGGTAATAGATGATATATGTGGGGGGAGAAATGAAAAAGGATTTAAGGGGCATATAAAAAAACTATGGAAGGGCAAATTAAGTACAGGGGTCATGAAAGCCATAGCAGTTACCACGACTGCTATTATTGTGCTATTATATTTGAATAATTTTAAATTAACTAATGTAACAATCATTATCTTTTCAGCCAATTTATTTAACTTATTGGATCTGAGGCCCGGCAGAGCATTAAAAGTATTTATATTAATGTCAGTGTTTTTATTAGTTTTTTACCCACAGTTTATATTATATTTTCTTCCTATATATATTATATCTATAGTATATCTACCACTGGAATTTAAAAAAATAATGATGCTGGGCGATAGTGGTTCGAATTCTCTGGGAATTATACTTGGCTGGTCAATAATTAATATATCTCATACTTTAATTAAAATAAATGTATTGCTACTTTTTTTTATCTTGAACATACTGGCTGAAAAAATATCATTTACAAAAATCATAGAAAAAAATAGATATCTTAATTGGGTTGATCAAATTGGGCGTTAAAATATGTTATAAATAAAGGAGTGATAGCTGATGATTAAAAATAAAGAAGAAATTATTGATACTCTATCAGATCTTGGATTTAATAAATATGAAGCAGAAGCTTATTTAATATTACTGCAAAAAGGAAATATTAGTGCATATGAAATTAGCAAAAAATCAGGAGTACCCCAATCCAAAATATATGAAACTGTTAAAAAACTTGTAGAAAGAGGACTGGCAGTGGCTAGAGGATCTAATCCGGTAAAATATTCTCCACTACCAATTAATGAATTTTTGGATAGATACAAAAGTCAGGTTGAAGATAAAATTTCATATTTAAAAGAAAATTTAAAAGATATAGATAATCAACCACAGTTAGATTATATGTGGCATTTTGACCGGAAAGACCAAATACTTAATAAAGCCAGCAGCATAATTAAAAATGCAGAAAGAAAATTGAATATTGAGATATGGGATGAACAACTGGAATTATTAATTGAACCATTAAATAATGCTGAAAAACGTGATGTAGAAATTATGATAGTTCTTTACGGTGAAAAAGATTGTAATATTGGCCAGGTATATCATCACCAAATGGAAGGAATGCGAAAAGAGGCAAGGAGGGTTGGTAAATGGCTGACAATTAATAAAGATGGAGATGAATCTCTTTTTGGTATATTTTCCAGTAATAACCACTTTGCTGTTTGGACCAAAAACAAGAGTTTTATGCTCCTTGCAGAAAATTTTATAACACATGATATTTTTATTGCAGAAATATATAAAAAATTTAAAAAGGAGCTTGATGAAGAATTTGGTGCTAATTTAAAAAAATTACGTAAAATTTTTGATTAATGATTAAAAGTTTATCTTGACAAAAATAATTTAAGGGGTTATACTTTAAATAGCAATTAACTACTTAAGTTGTTAATAAATATAAATAATATTTTTTTATCATAAGGGGGATACAAATGAGTGAGGAAAGCCCACTCAGGGTTTTATCTGAAATTGGAAACTTGAAGAAGGTATTAATACATAGACCGGGTCGAGAAATAGAAAGATTGATTCCTGATTTGCTTGACAAATTACTTTTTGATGATATTCCCTTTTTGAAAATTGCCCAAAAAGAACATAATAGATTTGCTCAAATATTACAGGAAAATGATGTAGAAGTGGTATATCTTGAGGATCTGCTTGCAGAAACCCTTAAAAAAGAAGAGATTAGAAAAAAATTTATTAATCAATTTTTGAATGAGGGTGGAATTGTTAATAATACACATAGAAAAATTATTAAAGAATATTTATCTGAGCTTCAAGAAAAAGAACTTGTGATTAAACTTATGGAGGGTATTAGAAAAAAAGAAGTACCTCAATTTAAAAATAAAACTCTGTCAAACATGGTTAATCAGGATTATCCATTTTTACTTGATCCTATGCCAAATTTATATTTTACCAGAGACCCTTTTGCCACCATAGGTGATGGAATTTCTTTGAACCACATGCGCAGTGAAACGAGAAATAGGGAAACAATATTTCCTGAATATATTTTCAAATATCATCCTGAATTTGGTCAACAGAAAACACAATTTTATTATAATCGTTATGAGAAGACCTCAATTGAAGGTGGAGATATATTAGTGTTAAATAAAGAGGTGTTGGCTGTTGGTATTTCACAGCGCACGGATGCAGCTTCAGTGGAAAAATTAGCACATAATATTTTCACCAATAACCTGCCGTTTTCTACAATTTTGGCTTTTCAGATTCCATCCAAAAGAGCTTTTATGCATCTGGACACTGTATTTACCATGGTTGATTTTGACAAATTTACAATTCATGCTGAAATTGAGGGCCCATTACGAGTTTTTTCAATTACTGAAGGTGAAAATAATGATTTAGTAATCGAAGAGGAAAAAGCTGTATTAAAGGATATTTTAAAAAAATATTTAAAATTAGATGATATAAATTTAATTCGCTGTGCAGGAGGAGACTATATTGACGGAGGTCGGGAACAGTGGAACGATGGCTCAAATACTCTGGCTATTGCTCCGGGTGAAGTAATAGTTTATTCCAGAAACTATGTAACAAATCAGTTATTAAAAGAAAATGGTATAAAAATTCATACCATGCCAAGTTCAGAATTATCCCGGGGAAGAGGTGGGCCCCGCTGTATGAGTATGCCTCTTGTGAGGGAAGATTTGAATATTAATTAGTCCGTTAAATATACCCAATCAGGGGTATATTTATAAAATAAAAACCAGGAGGTAGTAATATGGCTTATAACCTTAAAGGAAGAAATTTATTAACTTTAAAGGACTTCACAAAAAAAGAAATTGAATATCTGCTTCAGTTGTCGGAAGACCTAAAAGCTAAGAAAAGAGCAGGGATTAGGGGAAATGCTCTTGAAGGGAAAAATATTGCACTATTGTTTGAAAAATCGTCCACCAGAACTCGCTGTGCCTTTACAGTGGCTGCAAGAGATGAAGGTGGAATGCCCGAATTTTTAGGTAAAAATGATATTCAATTTGGCAAAAAAGAAACTGTAGCAGATACTGCCAGAGTTCTTGGCCGCATGTTTGATGGTATACAGTTTCGTGGTTTTGATCATGAAACAGTTGAGATCTTGGGTGAATATGCAGGAGTACCTGTTTGGAATGGTTTAACTGATAAATATCACCCTACTCAGATACTGGGAGATTTTTTAACGATTAAAGAAAACTTTGGTTATCTTGAAGGGATAAATCTGGTCTATGTTGGAGATGGAAGAAATAATATGGCTAATTCTTTGATGATTGGTTCTGCTATTATGGGGCTTAATTATCGTATTGTTTCTCCTGAAGGTTTATGGCCTGAAGAAGATTTAGTAAATGAATGTCGCGAAATAGCAGAAAAATCAGGTTCAAATATTGAAATATTGTCTGATCCCAAAAAAGGTGTAAAAGGGGCAGACGCTATATACACTGATGTTTGGGTATCAATGGGTGAAGAAGAACATTTTGCTGAAAGAATTAAAATGCTCAAGCCCTATCAAGTAAACATGGAAATGATAAAAAATACTGATAATGATGATGTGATATTTATGCACTGTTTACCGGCTTATCATAATACTGATACGGAAAACGGACAAAAGATTTATGAAGAACATGGTATAAAAGAAATGGAAGTAACAGATGAAGTTTTTGAAAGTTCATATTCCAGGGTTTTTGATGAGGCAGAAAACAGAATGCATACTATAAAAGCTGTAATGGTAGCTACCCTGGGTAATCATCAGTAAAGATAAAAGCAATATATAAAACAATTTTAAAGGAGTTGATAATTGTGGCAAGAATTGTGATAGCTCTGGGAGGAAATGCTCTGGGAAATACTCCCTTTGAACAGAGAGAGGCAGTTAAAAATACTGCAGAATCTATTGTTGATTTGATTGAAGATGGACATGAAATTATTCTTGCTCATGGCAATGGACCACAGGTGGGTATGATTAATCTCGCCTTTGAGACTGCAGCGACTCAAGAAGAAACTACTGAAATGCCTTTTCCTGAATGTGGGGCCATGAGTCAGGGATATATAGGTTATCACCTGCAAAACGCTATTGGCGAAAAGTTAAGAGAAAGAGACATTGAACGTTCAGTTTCCACTATTATCAATCAGGTAATAGTTGACGAAGATGATCCTGCTTTTAATAGACCCACTAAACCTATTGGTAGTTTTTATAATAAAGAAGAAGCTAAAAAACTCGAAAAAGAAAAAGGTTACGATATGATTGAAGATTCAGGACGAGGATATCGTCGGGTTGTGCCAAGCCCCATACCAGTAGATATAGCTGAAAAAGAAATAATACGAAACCTTGTTAATGATGGTCAGGTTGTCATTGCCTGTGGCGGTGGAGGTATTCCGGTAGTTAGAGAAGGAAATAGTTTAAAAGGTGTTCCAGCAGTTATTGACAAAGACTTTGCCAGTGAGAAATTGGCTGAAGTAGTCAATGCAGATCAACTTGTAATATTAACTGCAGTGGAAAAAGTAGCTTTGAATTTTGGGACTGAAGATGAAGAATGGCTTTCTGAAATAGACGTTGCCACAGCACAAAAATACTGTGATCAGGGTCACTTTGCGGAGGGAAGTATGTTGCCCAAGGTAAAAGCAGCCATGAAATTTGTGGAAGGGCATCCTGAGAAGAAAAGTTTGATTACTTCTCTGGAAAAGGCTGAAAAAGGGCTTAAAGGCGAAACAGGAACTGTTATTAAAGCATAAATTAGTAAAATCTTAATTATAAAAGGGAGGAGTGATTATGGCTAAAAATCAAGTTTTTACTCTTAAGAGACCTGAGAATGAACCTGTGTTAG
>CAZSTU010000032.1:0-15360 GCA_964609745.1 uncultured Halanaerobiaceae bacterium | reverse complement strand
TCCCCACTGCCCTTCTGTTTTTAACACCCACCTTTACTACAGGCTGATTAAATATGTTTATCCCACCAGTATTGACAATTATCCCGGTTTGTCCGGGATCTGTGGAAATCGAAACAGCATTTTCAGGTAACTGATTTATCATTTCCAGTAATGATACATTTTTATTATCTGTCAAATCAGAAAGAAGCATTCGGTAGGGAAGTCCGGAGAGCCCTCCATCTATAATATTACTATATCTGGTTATTATACCTGATTCATCAACAAATCCAATTGTACCCACCGAACGACCCTCTCCCAGCTTATTACTCCTTTCAACCAATCTATTAACAATTTCCTGTGCTATACCTTTTATTTCCAGCAAACTTTAACACCCCACACATATTATTATTTATTTTACTCTAATTTTAATGATATTAATTTTGAAATCCCCGACTCTTCCATTGTTATACCATATATAGTCTCAACTTCTGTCATCATCTGTTTACTGTGTGTTACAAGTACAAATTGAGCAATTCTGGAATATTCCCGTAAAAAATTGGCAAAGCGGGCAACATTGGCATCATCAAGGGGAGCATCTATTTCATCCAAAATATAAAACGGACTGGGATTAACCTGCAAAAATGCAAAAACAAGAGCAATGGCTGTTAGCGCTCTTTCCCCGCCGGACATCAAGGATAACTTTTTTAGATTTTTTCCCGGTGGTTGAGCATTAATTTCCACCCCTGTTTGTAATAATTCTTCTGGATCAGTCAAATTCAATTCTGCCCGTCCACCAGAAAATAATTTTTGAAATATATTTTCAAATCTCTCCTTTACCTCAAGATAAGTTTCATAAAAATAATCACTCATGGTATTTTCAATATTCTTTATAACATCATTTATTGATTTTCTGGCAGAAATCAAATCTTCTTTCTGCTGTTTTAAATATTCAACTCTTTCCTTTAATTTTTTATATTCATCTATTGCCCCAAGGTTAACAGGCTTTAATTGACTGATAGATTCTTTTAACTCTTTGATTTTCCTTTTCACACGTGAAAAATTACTTATCTTTATCAAATCTTCATATTTATCTTCAGGACTTCTATCATAATCATTTCTCAATTTATCCTTAATCCTCATTTGCCTGTTTTCAAGTCTATTTATTTTTAATTCAATATCATGTAAGTCCTCTCTCTTCTCTTCAAGACAATTCCTGAGTTCATTTAATCTATTTTCCAATCTTTCTTTTGTATTTTTTAAATCTTCTATTTTCTCATTTAATTTCCTCTGTTTATTTTGCAGTTTTACTCTTTTCTTCCTTAAATTTCTTTTATCTTTCTTCAAATTCTCCTGGTTTTCTTTGATATCTTCCAGTGTTTCCTTCATTTTTTCAAGATCTTTTTTATAATTTTTTCTTTTAATATGAATGTTTTCTTTCCTGTCTTCCAGCTCATTTATCTGCTGTTGGAGTGATTTTTTATTCTGCTTTTGTTCAGCTTTTTTTACTTTAATTTCAGTCATTTTATCCCTGATTAAATCAATTTTATCATCTAATATGGAAATATTATCTTCTAAATCCAATATTCTATTTCTGCCGTCACTATCATTTTTACTTACTGAAGATAATTTTTTCTCAATCTTTTCATAATCATCACTTTTGTCTTCAAACCTGTTTTTAAGTTCTTTTATTTCATCTAAAAGAATTTTTTCCTCGTATTTTAAATCTTCATGTTCTTTCTCTTCCTGTTCAATGTCCTTTTTAGTTTCACTAACTTTAATTTTTAGATTCTGTAATTTTTCTCTTTCTCTATTGATTGCCTCAACTGTTTTGTCTTTTTTTTCCTCCATTTTATGTTGTTTATTTTTAATATTATGTAGCTTTTTTTCCAATCTTTTAATTTCCTTTACAACTTTTTTTATTTGTCGACTTCTACCCAGCAAATTTTTATCTTTCTCACTGGAGCTACCTCCGCTGATAGCGCCCCCGGGAAATATTATATTTCCTGATAAAGTAACTATTTTAATTTTACTTTTCAGGCTTTTTGCAATATCTGTGGCATTACTCAAATTATCTGCAACAATTACTCTACCTAATAAGTTTTGAAATACATTTTTCAATTTATTATCATATTTAATTAAATCCACCGCCATACCAACAAAACCAGTCTTCTCTTTTGATAAGGGAAAATTGAATTTTTTGCCTTCAACCATATTAAGCGGTAAAAAAGTAGCTCTACCTGCATTTTTGTTTTGAAGATAGTTCACACACTCTCTTGCCGTTATATCATTTTTTACTACAATATTTTGTAACTTTGCTCCAAGTGCAGTTTCAACAGCCTTTTCATATTTTTTGTCTACCTGTAATAGTTCCGCCACAACACCAATTATACCATTAAAGTTGTCCCTGTTTTTTAATATATTTTTAACCCCATGATAATAGCCACCATAGTTGTTTTTCATGTCTTTTAGCATATTTTTTTTAGATTTATAAGCAGTAGTTTTCTCCCTGATACGATTCTTCTCTTCATTTAATTCTGTTATATTACTTAAAAAGTCATTCTTCTTTTTTTCAAGTTCATCTATCTTTGTGTTGCTCTCGCTTATGGAACTTTTTATATCTCTATATTTATCTTTTATTTTTTTTATTTCTACTTTCTTTTCCTCAACTTTTTCCGTTAATTTTTTCTTTCTCTCTCTTTTTTTATCAAGTTTTTTTTCCAGTGTATTCAAAGTATTCTTCAACTTTTCTTTTTTAAGATCAAGCTCCCATTTAAGGTTACTACCTTCTTCCATTTCATTACGCAAATCAGCTAATTTTTGTTTTTTGGTTTTCCTTTTGTTTAAAACCTTCTCAAGACTTTCTTCTTTAATTTTTAAGTTATTTTTATAATCATTAATATCTTTGTTTATATTATCCAGCTTAGATTTTAACACATTAATCTTTTCACTGATTTCACTTTCTCTTTTATTCAATTCAGAAATTTCTTTTTGCATAGATTCCTTCTGCTCAGATATATTCCGCCTGCGTTCGTCTAAAACTCTCCGTCTATTTTTTATTTCATCAAGTTTGCTTTCAGTTTTGCGGATCTTTATACTAATATTCTCATTAATATCTTCTTTTGTGTCCAATTTTTCTTTGATATTTAAATATTTTTTGTTTAATATTTCCTTTTCTCTGGATATATCAGCTAATTTTTTTTCAAGGTCAGATGATCTTTTTTGAGATTTTTTTAGTTTATTGCAGACCTTATCCCACCTGTTTAAATACAAACTTATTTCCAATTTACTTAATTCATCGTAAAGACGTTGATATTTGCGCGCTTTTTCAGCCGAATTTTTCAAAGGTTCTAATTGCTTACTAAGCTCTTCAATTAAATCCTGAACTCTCTGTAAGTTTTTGTTTGTTTTTTCCAATCTTTTTTCTGCATCTTCTTTTCTTGCCCTGTGCTTACTTATCCCCGCAGCTTCTTCAAATAAAACTCTTAGTTTGCGTGGTCTACTTTTGATAATCGAATCAATTTGTCCCTGTCCAATTATAGAATATGAATCCCGCCCAAGACCTGTATCCATTAATACTTCTTTTACATCTTTTAACCGACATACTGAACCATTAATCAAATAATCACTCTGCCCATCGGAAGTAACCTCCCTCCCGATTGTCACCTCATCTTCAGGGAGGGGCAAAACACCCTCACTATTATCCAGAAAAAGAGTTACGTTTGCTTTATTTAAAGGTTTATGAGTATCACTTCCTGCAAAAATAACATCAGCCATTTCACTTCCACGAAGAGTTTTTGCACTCTGTTCACCAAGAACCCAACGAATTGCATCCACTAAATTGCTTTTGCCGCTTCCATTTGGTCCTACAATGGCAGTCAGGGGTGAATTAAAATCTATAGTAATTGGATATGCAAAAGATTTAAAACCTTTTATTTCTAATTTTTTTAAAAACATTAGATAATTCCACCTTATTAGACTTATGTAAGTAATGATATTAATAAATGTAATACTACCTATGTTATTTTATCAACAACAGACATAAAAAACAAGAGAAAAACCTACCCTGATGGATAGGCTTTTAAAAATATAATATAATTTTATATAATGTCAATTATCTATCTGGGTTCAACAACAAAACGCAGTGCAGTTCTTTCCTCATCATCAATCTCAATTTCAGTAAAAGCCGGAATCATAATCAGATCCATTCCATTCGGTGCTACATAGCCCCGTGAAATAGCTATAGCCTTCACAGACTGATTAACAGCACCTGCTCCAATAGCCTGAATCTCCGCTTTTTTTTCTTCTCTTAAGACAGCAGCCAGAGCCCCTGCTACAGATTTTGGATTAGAATTTGAAGAAACTTTTAATACTTCCATTTGATAGATAGCCTCCTTTTTGTGAATTGATATTAATTGTTACTTAAATTACTAAAATGTTTTATTTCTTATTTTTTATATTCTTTATATGTATAAAAAATCCTGCAAAAATAAACTATTCATTTTTATATTTTTTTAATTTTTGTAAAATCTGTAATTCTTTATCACTGAGAAAACGATATTCCCCCGGGCTTAAACCTTCCAGATTAAGTGGACCAAAACGTATCCTTTTGAGTTTTATTACTTCATACCCCAAAACCTCACACATTCTTCTTACCTGACGATTCCTGCCTTCATGTATGGTCAGTTCAAAACTAGAAATTTTTTCATCTCGCGAAATTAATTTCACTTTTGCTGGAGCCGTTATCCCATCTTCCAGCTGAATACCACTTTCCAATTTTTTTATGTCCTGATCAGATATCTCACCTTTTACTCTGGTAAAATATGTTTTATCTATTTCATAGGACGGATGTGTTAAGATATAAGTCAGTTCCCCATCATTGGTCAAAAGTAATAACCCGGATGTATTATAATCGAGCCTTCCAACTGGATAAACTCTTTGTTTAACATTACCTACAAGATCAAGAACAGTAGAACGACCCCGGGGATCAGAGACTGTAGTTACATACCCTTCAGGTTTATTTAAAAGTATATATACTCTTTTTTCTTTACTAATCAACTCACCATCTACTTCAATTACATCTTCTTCAGGTTTGACCTTATATCCCATTTCAGTTATTATTTCGCCGTTTACTTTAACTCTACCTTCCCTTATAATTTCTTCAGATTTTCTGCGTGAAGCAACTCCAGCATGAGCCATCACCTTTTGCAGCCTCTCCATTTACTACTTCCTCCCTGTATACCTGTATATATAAAAACATTATATTTAGTCTATTTATAATTTTCAATAAAAAGTTATAAATACCTTTTATTTATACTGATTTTTAAACCCCCTTTTTAATTTAACTTTAAGTTTCTCCCAAATTGAAGAATATTTCACAGATTCTGAGGCCAGAAGATCAGTTTTCCCAAGCATATAGCTGTTTTTAAATAGATAAAGACAGCCAATTTTTTCACCCTTTTTTACCGGTAGCACTATATTATTTTTTATTTCAATTTCCTTTCTCAGCCTGCATTCTCCGCCTTCAGGTATAATTATTTCAATTTCATCTGCAGCCACCAGGTTTATATTTTCCCTGTCTCCTTTAGAAAAAGACAAATTATAAATTACTTCACTCTCTTTTATAGCTGGTATTTTTTTAAAATCATTAAAGCCAAATTCAAAAAGATTCTGTACTTCCAACCAATCATTACTACAATTTAAAACTACCGCCACCAGATTTCTATCTTCTTTACTGGCAGATACAAGAAGACATCTGCCAGCAGCCTTGGTATAACCGGTTTTTCCTCCCGTAGTATGCGGGTAAGTCCATAATAATTTATTGTGATTTCTAAGCCCTCTTCCCCAGTCGTGATTAGCCCAGGGAATGGTTTTTGTTTTTGTAGCAGTAATTTCTGCAAATTTTTTATTTTGTAAGGCATAACACATTATATATGCCAGATCTCTGGCAGTTGAATAATGACCTTTTTCAGGAAGACCACTTGGATTTAAAAAATTACTATTTTCTGCACCTGCTTTATATGCCACAAGATTCATAAGTTCTGCAAATTCAGCAACTGTACCACCTATATGTTCAGCAATAGCTACTGCAGCATCATTCCCGGAGGACAGCATCAAACCATATAATAAATCTTCCAGACATAATTTTTCCCCAGGTCTCAAATATATTGAAGAACCCTCCTGAAATGCTGCTCTTTTGCTGGCTTTTACTGAATCTCCCAATTTCCCGTATTCAATAGCCGTTACCGCCGTCAGTACTTTAGTCAGGCTTGCTGGAGGACGTTTTATCTCACTATTTTTCTCAAATAAAATTTGTCCTGTATCTCTGTCTACCAATACTGCTGCAGTAGCCTCAATACTAGGTGGTGCTGCATGTAGACTTCCTGTAAAAATAATTAAAAAATATATAAGTAATAAAAAAAATAAACACATTTTAGTTACTTTATATTTCATTTTCGCACCTGCCTATTTTTATTCCATATATATGAATTTCAACTCTTTATTATTAACTCTTTGATTGACTTTGAATTATACTTTTTATTTCTTTTATTATTTCAGGGGCGATATTAACAAGTCTCTCTATTACTGCATTTTCTGTTACTGGAAGTAATCTAATTTGATCACTTTGAACTACCAGAAAAGCTACAGGAATTAATCTAATTCCAGCTCCGCTCCCGCCGGCAAATGCAGGTTTTTCTTTTTTATCCTCATTATCACTACCCCCGGCTGCAAAGCCAAAACTTACCTTTGAAATAGGCATAATTACTGATCCATCTACAGTCTCTACCGGGTCCCCAACAATTGTATTTACATCAACCATATTTTTTATACTATTCATGGCTGTTTCCATTAACTTATCAATATCCTGTTTGCCCAAAACTTTTATCCCCTTTCCATTTATGGCATAATACAATTAGTGCTGTTAAGATAATATTTCCTATTTGTAGCCTAAATATACTTTTTATTTGTAAAATAAATTTTTTTTCATCAAAAATCGGAATAATTTCTTCTGAATGTTTCAGGATTTTATTAAAAAAAGCGTGAAATAAACCATATAAAAATGCCGTAAGAGCCGGATCTTCAAATCCAACTTTCATTTTAACTCTAAAAAATTCAGTCTTTATTCGGAGTCTTCTCCTTATTAATTGAAATTTTTTAATATATAGAGGACTGCTATCACCATAAAAATAATTTCTTTCATTATTTTTTTCTTTGTTTTTTTTATTGATAAATAATGATATTTTTTTCTCAAGATCTATTTTAATTTCTTTTTTATAAATGAGTATCCCAAAGAAATAAATATTATATTTAATATTACTTATAAAATATTTTTGTAACAGAAAAAAATTTATTTTTACTGGACAAAATATAAATAAAAGTACAAATGCGGAGATCAAAACAAAATAGGTCAAATTTTATCACCACCTATTTCATTAATCTCCGCAATAAATTTAAATATATTCTAATACAATATAATTAACTTTTTAAGAGTCTATATTTTCTATGTCTGGCAACTGAGAGAGGTCCTTTAAATCAAAGTGTTCCAGAAAATTACCTGTAGTACCATAAACTATTGGATTGCCTATAGTTTCTTTTCTGCCCAGCTCTTTTATTAAATTATATTTACTCAAAGTCAAAAGAGTTTTTTCGGCTTTTACCCCTCTTATCTCTTCAATCTCGGACCTTGTCACCGGTTGTTTATAAGCTATTATAGCCAGAGTTTCCAGAGCCGCCTTGCTTAGCTTAACCTGCTTTGATTTTTCTCTAAACTTTTTTAAGACAGGAGCCAGATGGTGTTTTGTTTTAAATATATACCTATTACCAAATTGTTTTAAAGTAATACCATGAGATTCTTTGTTATACTCTTTTTGCAAAAGCTGTATACATTTTTTTACTTCATTTTTATTAAAGTTAACAATACCAGACAGTTCATCAATTGAAACTGGATCTCGAGCTGAAAATATTAAGGCCTCAATTTTAGATAAATTATCCGCTTTCAACTTTATCAACCACCCTTCCGGGCTTTATGAATATTTCCTGAAAAAGATTATCCTGAAAAACTTCTATTTTTTTAAGTCTCATCAATTCAAGAATACTCAGTAAAGTCACCACTATCTCAAGTATATCATTTCTATCCTGTAACAGTTGGGTAAATTTCATTTTTTTATTTTTCCTTATTACTTTATTCATTATAAATTTTCTTTTTTCATCAGTGCTAATTCTTTCAGTATTCACATAATTCATATTAGATAGTGATAGTTTTTGTTCTGTATTTTCAGTGTTTTTTGATATAGCTTTTTTATAAATTTTTGCCAGGTCCTCTGCTGTAGAATTTATTTTAATTTTAGCTGGTATACTATCATTATTAGTTATTACTCTCTGATAACAATTTGCAGATATTTCTTCATACTGCCTTAATACCTGAGATACCTTTTTGAATTTTTTGTATTCTTCCAACCGATGCACAAGACTGTCATTGTTTTCATCATTTTTTTTCTCCCCATTTCGAGGCAGTAGCAGTCTTGCTTTTAATTCCAGTAATTCACTGGCAATAACCATAAACTCACTTGCCAGTTCCAGATTAAAACCCTTAAGATGTTCTAAATATTCAAGGTATTCCTCAGTAATCTGAGCTAAAGATAACTCAGTTATTTTAATTTTTTTCTTCTTAACAAGTTTATATAATAAGTCAAGAGGTCCCTGAAAATCTCCTACCTGAAATTCATATTCCATATTGTTCACCCTCAAATCATTAAAATATTAAAAAGAAAGTATACTATAGGCCTCATAATTCCCCATAAAATGCCGGTATAGGCCAGTAATAACAAAACTATCATACCAGCAGGTCCTTCTAATTTGTTAAAATAACGGTCAAATTTTGCCGGTAATACCCCTCTTAAAATTTTGGATCCATCAAGTGGTGGTACTGGCAAAAGATTAAATATGGCCAAACTTAAATTTATTAAAACTGCAAGCATCAAAAATTGCAATAAAAGATAAGCTATATTACCTTTTGAATTCAAGCCAATCATTTCAGGCCTTATGTTGGTAAAGGATACAATAAATCGCATTGATAAAGAAAATAATATTGCAAGGCCAATATTAGCTCCAGGACCTGCGAATCCAACGATCATCATTCCCCGTCGCGGGTTTTTATAATAACGAGGATTTATAGGAACAGGTTTTGCCCAGCCAAAACGTCGCGTAATAATCAAAACCAGACTCCCCATCAAATCAAGGTGAGCCAGAGGATTTAAAGTCAATCTACCCCTGTTTTTTGGGGTCGGATCTCCAAGTTTGTACGAGGCGTAACCATGAGAAAATTCATGTAAAGACAGTGACATTAAAAGTATAGGGATCAAAAAAATTATCTCCATTGTTGAAGGCACTTTTTACTCACTCCATTTCAGTTCATTTATTATCTTTTTAGCATACTCTCTCTCTTCTTTTTCAGTGGTAATTAAACCATTTAATTTTGCATTCCAGATTCTGTCCAGTACTTTTTGTATTACTGGTCCCGGCCTAAGACCCATTTCAATCAAATTATTACCATCTATATTTAATTCTGTATCTTTGAGTTCATGTAAATAATACTTAATTTTATTTTTTATTTCAAAATCATCTCTTTTACCAAGCAACAAAATTATTTTTTCAGTATTCAGGTCATGTAAAATTCTATAGATTTCTACAGCAGACAAATCTAAAGACAATTTGTCAGCATACTTATCAATATTAAAATTAAATAATTCCTTTTCACTTTTACTTAAAGTCAGGTCTTCATATTTTGATTTTTCCATATCTACAAAAAAAACAGCCATCTTGAGTACAGTCTCTTCCAGCAAATAATCTTTTTTAGAAAAGTATTTAACCCAATTTTTTATTCTTTTTAACTCATCTTTATAAGTTTTTTTATTAACAAAATTATAATTTATTAATTTCAAAAATGGTACATCTGACATGATTTCTGCTATTTTCTCCCATACATCCAGGTCAAAAACTAATTTAATTTCTTTATAAATTCGGCCTCTTGATAATTCAGCATAATAACCAAGTTCCAGAGCTTCCTGCATCAAATTTTTAGTTTCTTCTTCAAAATTAAAATTAAGACTTAGGATTAACCTTACTCCCCTAATAATTCTTGTAGGATCATCAAGAAAACTAAAACTATGCAAAACTCTAAGCTTACTATCATATAAGTCTTTTCTCCCCTGAAAAAAATCAAATAACTGCCCCCACTTTTCTGGATAAATAGCCAGAGCCAGACCATTAATGGTAAAATCTCTTCTAAATAAATCTTCAAATATATTAGATTTTTCCACTGCAGGTAGAGCGCCCCCAGGAAAATATTTTTCTTTTCTTGTAGTAGCAAAATCCAGATTATATCCTGATGAAAGTTTTACATTAGCAGTCTGAAACTCAGAATTATAATTTACTTCTCCATCAACATATTTACTAAATTTTGTTATAAATTTCTGCAAATCACCTTCAATGTCAAGATCAAGGTCATAGTTGGGCCTCTCAAGGAGCAGATCCCTTACCATACCGCCAATAATATAAAGACGACTGTCAAGGTCATCACTAACTTTACCGGCAGTTTGCAATAAGCTTCTAATATGTTCAGGAAAATAGTCCAATCTGGTTCTTATATCACTAACCTCTGTTCTAATTTTAACCAGACTGCTGCCATATCTATTTTGATACCTGTGAGGAGTTTCATGTTCATAATAGGAACTAAGTATATCACTTCTGGTAACAATTCCTACCATTTTCCCATCCTCAAGCACCGACAATCTGCCAATATTATACTTAACCATCAAGCGCTGGGCTTCCATAATAGAACAATCTGCCTCAATAGTTATTACTTCACTGGACATATAGGCTTTAACGGGGGCATGCATTAAATCATGTCCTTTAACCTTGTCCAGATCTCTTCTAGAAAATATCCCTTCTATTCTATCATTCTTGCAGACTACAACTCCATTATGCCCGAATTTTTCCATAAACTCTTGAGCCTGTGCAATAGTAGTATCTGGTGATATACTGCGAACAGGAGTAGACATAATTGACTTTACTTTTATTTCAGGCTGCACCCTGGCCTGTATTAATTTTTTTAACCTTTTTACTGCTTCTTCCAGTGAAGTCTTTAACTGCGCGGCTCCAGCACCCTGATGCCCACCTCCACCTAGAAAACTACATATTTTCCCAATATCAACAGAATTATGACTGCTCCGTCCTACAATTTCAACTTTTTCACCCATTTTTACAATGGTAAAAATAGAAGAAGTTTGATATAGTGTTTTAATTTTTTCTGTAATTCTGTTTAAACCAGTTAAATATTCTTCCTGTTGGTGATAAAAAAGATCGAGAGTTAAGCCATCTACTTCAACAGTTTCTCTACTTCCCAGTAAGTTATTTAATAATTTTTCCTGCTTTTTATCCAGAGTTTCACTTAAAAATTGATTTACAATGTTTAAATTTGCTCCATCTTTCAAAAGTATTGCAACAGCGCTGACATCTTCTACAGTTGTATTATTATTAGATAAAAAACCTGTATCAGCATATATACCCAGAGCACATATAGTAGCTTCTAGAGGATTAAAATGAAGGCCTTTCTCGTTTATTTTATGAACCAGAATGGTTGTTGTAGAACCGGTATTTTGACTATTGTCTATATCAACCCACTCAATTTTTTTATGTGGATGATGATCATATAAAATAACTTTTTTTTGCTTGAGATCAATTTTTTCTGACAGTTTACCGAGAGATTCAATATTAGGGGTATCAACTACTATAAGCTCGTTAAGATTATCAAGATCAATGTCACCAATACGCTGAATATTAATTTCATCACGATATAGGGCCATAAAATCTCTCACAGACTGCTGTAGACGTCCTACAAAAACAGGCTGTGCCTCAGAATGCAATTTTCGGGTAGCAATCATTGCACCCAGTCCATCAAAATCTGTCATATTATGAGTAACTATAATCTTCACAGGCAGACCCCCAGTCTATCTAAATTAATCAGATTTTAATTCTTTTTTTAGTCTATCAGCAATCTTTCTCAATCGACGAAATCGATGATTAACGCCGGACTTTGATAGATTAAGTTTTTTAGCCAGCTCACTTAAACTTGCGTAAGGGTTATCCCTTCTCAATTTTGCTGCTTCCTGTAAACTTTGAGTTAGATCTTCCAGACCTTTAATCCTGTCAATTAATTCAATATCTTCAAGCTGTTCTCTGGCCGCAGTTACAGTTCTGCTGAGATTTGCTGTTTCCAGATTAACCTGTCTATTCACATTATTTTTTACTTCTTTTAAAACACGAATATTTTCAAATTCCAATTGTGCAGAATGAGCTCCAATTAAATTTAATACTTTAATAATATCATCTGCTTTTTTGATATACAGTGAAGAATGCTGATTTCGCTGCCTTTTTTTTATATCTATACTGAATATATCAAAAAAATCTATTAATTCCTCCGCATATTCTGCATACTTTATAAAAAACTCCATATGATATTCACTTTTGGGATGGGCCACCATCCCCGCAGCCAGAAATAATCCCCGCAGATAACTACTACGACAGCAATTATTATTTAAAAATTCATCTTTTATTTCATAACTAATATTATAGTTATCATCTATCAAACCACAGTCAATCAGTAATTCTTTGATTTCAGCCTGTGGTGGCAGTTCAATAATATAATAATTTTCTTTATTAAAGTTATTTCGTTTGCCGACTTTAATATTTGTATAATAATTATATTTTTCTTTGAGCAACTTATATAATTCACGGGCGACCACTGCTCTTTGGCTGACCATTTTTAGTGCCAATTCATTATTTACAATCTCCAGACTCCCTTCAACTTTGATTAAGGCAGACATTTCCGCCAGTTGACAGCATTTTCTAACACCAGTTTCACGGACGATTTCATTTTTGACCTTATCAGTAAAAGACATACATTCACTCATCCCATTTATAATATATTTTCCCATATTTACATATAATGATTTTAACACAATCAACAGTTATAATCAATCATGAAACACCGATACCGACACTCCGCTTTTCACATCGTCCACCCCAGTGGGCAATTAATTTTCCCTCCTGGTATATATTAACTATCTCACAGTGATTTTCACAGCCATCACAAATGTAACTTTTAGTTTTATGTTCAAATTTACTTAATTCAAAACTTTTAAAATAACTTTTTTTACCTGTTTGTTTTATTTTTTCTCTGGCCAATATAGCAGCCCCAATTGCCCCCATCACTTTATGATCAGAAGGAACAATTATTTCACAATCAAGTTCACTGCTAAATGCCCATTTTATACCTTTGTTTGCCGCCACCCCACCCTGAAATACTACCGGTGATCTTATTTCTTTTCCTTTTGCTACATTATTTAAATAATTTCTTACAAGGGCCTGACACAGACCAGCCACAATCTCAGGTTTATCATAACCCAGTTGTTGTTTATGAATCATATCAGACTCAGCGAATACAGAACATCTCCCTGCAATTCTCACTGGATCTTTTGCTTTTAAGGCCAGAGTCCCAAAATCTTCTATATTTAGATCAAGTCTACGGGCCTGTTGGTCAAGAAAAGAACCTGTCCCTGCTGCGCATACAGTATTCATAGCAAAATCAACTGCCACATTATTTCTAATTATAATAATTTTAGAATCCTGTCCACCAATTTCTATGACTGTATGAACTCCACTTTGACAATTTATTGCAGCAACAGCCTGTGCAGTTATTTCGTTTTTTACTACATCAGCCCCCAGCAAAACTCCGGCAAGTTTCCTGCCACTTCCGGTAGTGCCGGCTCCTTTTATTTCTTTATTATCAATAATTTTATTTAATCTTTGCAATCCTTTTTTGATTGTCTCTATTGGATTTCCTTTTGTGCGGAGGTAAATGCTTTTTTTAACCTGTTTACTATCATCTATTAAAACTAAATTCGTACTAACAGAGCCCACATCAACTCCAAGATAATAGTTAGCCATTAATTAACCCTTCTTTCTTTTTTCCGTGAAATCATATCGACAAAAGCTTCAAGTCTTGTCTGCAGACCGGCTTCTCCTGTATGCTCATCAAACACAAGTGAAAGAACCGCAATGTCTTCATTATGAGCTATTTCAGGTAAAACTGCACCTGCTACAATCTCAGGCATACATGTAAAAGGTAATATTTGTACTATGCCATCATAACCCTTTTTAGCAAAACGCACTGTATTGCCCACTGAATCAATTCCATGGCCTCCAATTTCACTATTTAAATAAGGTATGGCAGATTCAATGATTTTTTCATGTTCATCTCCAAAATTTAAAAAATTTAAAATCCAGCTTTTTAATGAAATCTGCCGTTTTGTTAAAACTCCAAGCTGTCCCAATCTCTTTTCAGTTTGCAGGTTTATAAAAGATTCAAGCACAAGATAAATTTCTCCAACAATTCCTACTCTCAACGGGAGATATTTATTAGTTTTTCTTAAATGACATAAAATATTTTCTCTGAATTCATTATCTAATTTAATAATTTTCTCGAATGAATTAGTTTTATCCAGTTTATATAAGTAATTCTTATATATTTGATCAATTTTCCCCTTTTCTATTTCATATGGCCTATTTTTGACCAGTTCACTATGCATATTATGAAAAACTTTGATTTTTAGCCAGGCCAGTTTTGCAGCATTTTTAATTTTTTTTAAGGACAGGGTTCCAAATAATCTTTTAAGTTTTTTTATATTACCCCATATTTCTGGTTCAAGAATAATTATTTCAAAATCATATCCATTATCCAACAATATTTCGCGTTGTAATTCTCCATAATATCCAAATCTGCAGGGCCCTACTCCCCCTCCCATTATAATAGTTTCAGCACCATTTTCCAGAGACTGAACAAAATTCCCTATATTTAATTTAAATGGCAGACAGGCAAATTCAGGGCTATATTTAACACCAAGATCAAGAGTTCTGGCTGACATTTCGGGGGGAACTATAACCTCAAGTCCCATCTCTCTAAAAAAAGCACTGGCTGCGATCCATAAATTACCCATATGGGGAAAAGTAATTTTTTTCATGCACTTTTCCTCCTTTTCAAAAGATCAATAAAAGCTTCAATTCTGGTGATCAATCCTTCTCTACCTGTCAATTCATCCAGATTAAGATTTAATATTGATGTTTTATCATTTTTATTGCCCATAATATTAATCATCTCACCTATAAGTGAATCAGGGCCACAGCCAAAAGCAGTTACCTGAATCATTCCATCAATTTCTTGATTTGTTTTTTTAAGATAATAATATGCAGCTCCCATTATTTGTCTATTGAAATACCAGAAAACTGGTTTTTGTTGAAAATCATTATATTTTGCAAAGGTTTTAG
>CAZSTU010000031.1:11607-15392 GCA_964609745.1 uncultured Halanaerobiaceae bacterium | reverse complement strand
TCTGGAATAATACAATTAAAGAAAATAAACGAGGGGGAGGGTATATAAATGGATATCAATCATTTGCAGCAAGAATTAGGTTTAAAAAATTTGCAAACTTTAATGAAAATTTTTTCAGAAAATGATCAAACCGGATTAAATAGAAATATTAAAGATAATCAGATTAATAACAAGTATCAAGATCTAATTTCATGATTGGAAAAATTATCTCCAGAAGCCAGAAAAACCCTGCTTAATACCTGGCTGAAAATGAACCTTTCCCTGTCCGAAGAACTACTAACCAATCTGGTAAAAATATCTAATTCTCTCTCAAATAATTCAGAACTTAATATAAAAAATCTAATAACTGCTGCTGCCTTTATGCAAAAAAACTCACTACCTCTTAGTTCCGGATTATTGAAGGGTATAGCCAGTAATTTCTCTTCAAATCCTAATTTAAGTTCACTTCTAATACAATCAGACACTAATAATTCTGCCCGGCTCCCAGCAGAATATAAACAACTTCTCCTGGATATAAGTAAGGATACCGCTCAAATAACTGATACTTTAAAATCATATCCCGAAAAAATGGGCAATCTTTTAGAAACATTACTTCAAAATTCTGCTGGAGAAGACAAATCCACCCTGGAAATAATTAATCATTTGCAGGGACAATTTCTTTTACAGCAAGTAGAAAATCCGCTCCTTTTAACACTGGATTTACCTCTATACTGGCCAGAACAAGAAAAAATCACCCCTTTACAATTTCGTATCTGGAAAGGAAATAAGCAAAAAGAAAAAAATAACGGTCAGAATCCAAAAAATATATATACCCTGAGTTTTAATCTTGAACTGGAAAATAGAGGGGTTATCCAGGCAGCAATTATTATTAAAAAGTCAACTGTTAAAAGTATTTTTCTTACCAGTAATGAAAAAACCGCTCAACTTATCAAACAGAATTTTAACCTTCTGCAAAATAAATTAAAAGATCTAGAATATAAACCCCTGCCTCCATTAGTGAAAGTAAAAGAAGACCTTTCAACCAAAAATAATAAAATTTTTGAGCAAAAAAATGATGAGGAAAATATGAACATTGAGAAAAATAAATATACACCGATAGATTTTTTCGTTTAAGGAGAGTTTAACCATGAATTCTAAAAAAAAGGATAAAAACAAGCAACAAACAAAAAAGGCCGCTGCCCTTCATTATAATCACAAAAAAGACCGGGCGCCGACCATAATTGCAAAAGGTAAGGGAGATATTGCGAAAAAGATCCTCGAAAAGGCCAAAGAAAAAGAAATACCGATAGAAACCAACCGGGACCTGGCCGAAGTCCTGGTTCAACTGGAAATTGGAGAGGAAATCCCTCCTGAATTATATCAGGTTGTGGCCGAGATCCTGAGTTTTATTTATAAACTGGAAAAAAATTAATCTACTCCCATCTCCAAAACTTAACTGCCACTAAAAAAGTTACAATCAACCAGGAAGAAAGAACTAATAAATTCGTTTGCATACTATGTTCTGGTACAGCCCCCACCATAACCTGTCGCAATGCATCTCCCAGATAGGTTAGTGGAATAGCCTTAACCACCGGCTTTATATAATCAGGCATAAATTCTATCGGGAAAAATATACCGGAAAGAAACATCATCGGAAACTGAACTACCTGGATAATTCCCTGACCGCTTTCCGGAGTTCGGGCAAAATTAATTAACATAAAACCAAGACTAATAAATGTCATGGCCCCCAGTGTCACAAGTCCGGTAACCTGCCCGGAAAAAACAATCCCCAATTTGTTTTTTAAGCTCTCTTAATTGATCATCCACAGCTGGATCCAGTCCAAGAATATTTACTTGGCCCCCCTCTCTCTCCTTTAGTCCGACCAGGGTTTCAATGGTAGTTGTTTTCCCTGCTCCATTAGGCCCCAGCATTCCAAAGATAGTTCCAGGCTCAACGGTTAAGTCAATACCATCAACCGCTTTTAAGGAACC
Organism: uncultured Halanaerobiaceae bacterium; assembly: GCA_964609745.1. Lineage (GTDB taxonomy): Bacteria > Bacillota > Halanaerobiia > Halanaerobiales > DATFIM01 > CAZSTU01. The sequence goes on along the minus strand of CAZSTU010000031.1, from coordinate 13,421 downwards.
ATAATATTTTTTTAAACCCTTAACCTCAATACTAAACTGATCCATCCTTCTCCTCCTTTTTACCGACCTTTTCTACTCCTTACCCTATTCTTTTATCACCTGACTTATAACCTGAAGAGCATAATCTATATCCTCTTTATCAATATGAAGATGAGTTACAGCCCGAAAGAGCTGGGGGCCCATTTGACTTACCCGGACACCTTTTTTCTGCAATTTTTTATTAAAGTCATCAGCTTTATCTTCTTTAACTTCAAAAAGAACAATATTGGTCTCTACCCGATCAGGTTCAAGATCCACTCCCTCAATTTCAGCCAGGCCTTCTGCCAGATAAGTTGCATTTTGATTATCTTCAGCCAGCCTCTCCAGATTATTTTCCAGGGCATAGATTCCACCGGCAGCAATAATCCCTGCCTGTCTCATAGCACCACCCAGACGCTGCTTCCAGTAACGGGATTTTTCTATAAATTCATCAGAACCGGCCAGTACAGATCCCACCGGAGCCCCGAGACCTTTGCTGAGTTCTATCCAGACTGAATCAAAATAACCGGCATAAGTGGAGGCTTCTATCCCGCTGGCAGCTACAGCATTCATCAACCGGGCCCCGTCCATATGCATAGCCAATCCATTATCTCGTGCAACCCGGGAAGTCTCTTCTATTCTTTCCAGAGGCCAGATGCGCCCTCCGCCCAGATTTGAAGTTTGCTCTATGGAAACAAGCCTGGACTGAGGGTGATGATAATCCTTACTCCTCAAAGCTTCCTGCAGTTGTTCTGCAGTAAAAATACCGTCTTCCCCGGGTATAGGTCTAATTGAAGCTCCACTGATCACTGCTGCAGCTGCTCCTTCAAAATGAATGGGGTGAGCTGTCTCATCCATAATTATCTCATCACCAGAAGAACAGTGTACAGCAAAAGAAATTTGATTTGCCATTAAACCCGAAGGCAGATAAATTGCTTCTTCCTTATCTAAAAGTTCTGCTGTCATTTCATTTAATCTGTTAACACTGGGGTCTTCTAATAACTGTTCATCCCCTACTTCCGCTTCAGCCATAAATTTTCTCATTTCCTGAGTTGGTTTTGTACCGGTATCACTAAATAAATCAACTTTTAATTCCATTATTTGCCTCCTTTTTTAGTAAAGAAAAAAGAGGGGTATTCCCCCCCTCTATATTTATTATATTATTATTGATTTTACAACAAAACAAAGTAAAAAACAAAGAGAATTCCCAAAAGGTAAACCAGCCAGTGTACATCATCACCCTGTCCGGTAAAGAGTTTAATCAAAGGATAAATGATAAAGCCCAGAGCTATACCATCAGAGATGGAATAGGTAAGTGGCATAATAATCATGGTTACAAAAGCCGGTAAAATATCTGTGAAATCATCCCAGTTAAGTTCAGTAATATTGGACATCATCATTGTACCAACTATAATTAAAGCAGGCGCTGTTGCTGCTCCAGGTACAATGGCAACTATAGGCCGGAAAAACAGAGCTAAAAAGAATAAAACAGAAGTAACTACACCGGTCAATCCGGTACGTCCACCTTCTGCCACACCTGCAGCTGATTCTACATAAGTTGTTACCGTAGAGGTTCCAAATAAAGCCCCACCGGTGGTTCCAATAGCATCTGCCAGCAAAGCCCTATCAGCTTTTGGTAAATCTCCATTTTCATCAAGATAACCAGCCTGCTGACTTACTCCAACCAGGGTCCCAGCAGTATCAAAAAGGTCAACAAATAAGAAAGACAGTAATACCCCAATTAATCCTGCATCAATAGCTGCGCCAATATCAAGCTCAAAGAGCACCTCAGACCA
>CAZSTU010000031.1:0-11507 GCA_964609745.1 uncultured Halanaerobiaceae bacterium | reverse complement strand
TGCAGTCCTATAAATGCAATAAAAAGACCAATACCTGAACTAATTCCTGTTTTCAGTGCCATGGGGATAGCATTAACAATTTTTTTGCGGACAGGTGTAACACTGAGAATAATAAAGATTATACCTTCAATAAAAATTACACCAAGAGCCGCCTGCCAGGAAACTCCCATATTAATTACTACAGAATAGGCAAAAAAGGCATTAAGTCCCATTCCAGAAGCCAGTGCAAAAGGATAGTTAGTCAAAAAGGCCATACTCAAAGTACCAAGCAAAATACCGGCAATAGTTGCAATAAACACACCATTAAATGGCATACCGGCATCACTTAAAATTGAGGGGTTTACAAAAATAATGTAGGCCATAGTCATAAAAGTGGTAAAACCGGCAATAATCTCTGTTTTAACATCAGTGTTGTTTTCCCTCAATTTAAATAAATTCTCCAGCAGACCACCTTCTCCAGGCCGACTTACCTGATCATTCATAAAATTATTACGCCTCCTTTTTTCTTGACCCCGCCGGCTAATAATAGTATGTAAAAATTTCAACAACTCCTGCTTTTATTTTGTTTAAAGCTAAGCGGCAAAAACCTGTGAAGCCTACTACCACAATTGTGCGGAGTCAATATTTTGTATTATTAAAAATTATTTAACAATTATAATTATAATTTATACACTCCTGATTGTCAATACTTTCCACAACTATTATACCTCTGTCGGCGTTATTGTTGACAGATAAACCAGTTCTTTTTCTCCAGTATTAACTACCTTATGAGGTACTTTTCCGAAAAAATATATACTATCTCCCTCTGTAAGAAACTTTTTTTCTTCACCAATTATTACCTTTGATTCCCCTTCCAGAACAAGTATACACTCTTCACCAGGGTGACCATCAGGCTTGCTTTTATCATATTGACCCGGATTCAGATGTACTTCTACCATCTCAAATTGTCCTTTGCCTGCCTCTGATATAAGCTCTGCTTTTGCTCTTGAATCAGGAAAACTAAACTTTTTTCTTTTATCTTTGCGAACTACTCTGTTGTACTCCCATTCGTCAGCCAGCAAATAAAATATTGGAGTTTCCAGACTATGTGAAATTTCTCTTAAAGCCTGTAAAGAAGGTTCGGCCAGTCCTCTTTCAATTTGACTTAAATAACTGGAAGTTTTATTTATTTTTTTAGCCAGTTCTGCTAAACTTAGTTTTTTGGCCTTTCTCAGGCGTCTTATACGCTGGCCCATTTCCTTTTTTCTCTGTTGCTCCATTTCTAAACCCCTTTCTTTTTCTTAAATTGAAATATTAGTACTAAGTATTTATTCAACAAAAATCATTAAAATTCCTCCTTAAAAGTTAAAAAGAGCCCAATTGGGCTCTTTTTATTATTTTTATTAATAATTTTTTACAACATTATATTTCAATTTTCTATTACCTTCTCCATTTTAATTAACCAGACTGTCAGTTTATTCTTTAACCGGTTTTTTTAACAACAACTCTTCATCACCTGTCATATCTGAGGATATGTCCAGCAACCAGAGGTCTTCAAGAGTCACAAAGGTATAATCATTAATCAATTCTATACCATTCAATTTTGACCTTTTGCCATTTTTTAATGCATAACCAAGTTTGACATTAAAAAGTAATTTATCCTCACCATCAATGATATATATTTCTTTAAGGGTGCCATCCCAAAATATCTTAGCTTCAAAAGCATCAGCAATTTCCCTCAGGGGTGCCCATATTTCATCATTACGAATAAGATATGAAATTTCTCTTTCCATATATTTTTTTTGAGTTATCTTTTTCTTATCTTCTATATTTTCGTTTATTTTTGTAGAAGGCTTCAATATATTGATTTTTTCTGTTTTTTCTTTTTTAGATTTTTCAACATCCTTACTTTTTTCCTTTTCAATTAAAACTCTAAAATCAATATCAGGAATATGTTCGCCCTTATCGGTTATTTTTATATTATTCTTACAGCCTTCTGGAATATTAATCCAATCAGGTAATGTTTTTTCATCAATTTTTATCTCATATTCACCCATGGGTAGTTCAAAAAAATAATATCCTCTATAATCAGTATATGTTTCAAAACCACCAGGTTCTGCAGTTAATTTTATACCAGCCAGAGATATCTCTTCTTTAAAGTTCTCAGGGGTGATTTTCCCATCAACAGCCCCCACTACATATACCCCAAGTTCTTCATTTTTAGTACTGTTGGCTTCAACCACTACACTTTTTTCAAAAACAGCAGGAGTCAATTCAATAGGTAATTTATTATAGTCAAAACTAATAACATGTTTTCCGGAGGAAACCTGCTTGAAAATAAATTTTCCATTTTCATCTGTAGTACAGAACTGTCCTCCCAGTTTCACAGGCATTCCCGCCAGCAGTTTTTCATTTTCATCTCTTCTACCGTTAAAATTATCGTCTCTATACACTACACCTTCAACCAATCCCACCTCTCTTTCAAATAAATCAGGAGAGGTGCCCACAATTTGCCCATCAAAAATATTGAAAGAACCATTCCAGGATGCTGTTATACAATGTTCTGTCTTATCCTCATAACTATCTTTTTGCAAAATGGCATAATAATTTAATCCCAACCTGGAATCATTTTTCAGTTGATAACTGTACTTAATTCCCAGTGGAATCTTTGTTTTTTTATTTTCTGTATTATAATTTAAACTAAGATCTGTTACCAGACTACTCCTTTCATCCAGCGGCCATCTTCTTTCCCAGGCTAAATTATAAGTTTTATCTAACTGACTATAAGCCAAATTTTTCTTCCACTTAACCCCTAATAAATAAGAGTTTCTCTTATCTTTAATTACATTTTTTATTCCATAATTTAGATTTTCCACCATAACTTTTTCCATAATTGATTCATACCCAAGTTCATTAATTATTTCCATATTCGGAGTAACTAAATAAGAAAAAGAGCCTGCAAAATTATCTATCTTTGTTTTGGTATAATCTTTTTGTAAACTTCTACTATAATTAAGAGAACTTTCCCAGTATTTTTTTCTTATTTTATAAGAGATTTCATAGTGATCTTCATTATAATTTTGATTGTATCTTTCTTCAGTATTTATATATTTACCTTCCAGAATTTCATCAGGGGTAATATCCTGAACATAATAAAATTTAAAAATATTAACAGGATCAAGACGTTTATCTTTTTTTAGATTTAATTGTTCTGCCTGTTTATGATATTCAACGCCAGATTGTAGATCACCATATGCAAAATCCAATCCCAATTTATATCCTGTATCATTTTCACTATTTTCTTTTCTATTTTTTTGATACAGCTTGCTTTTAAGCAGTAAATTATCCGCTAATTGATGATTTATGCGCAAACTATTAAAGGTATATTCCGGGTTACCTAAAAAGCAACTGGAAAAATCTTCAAACTCTCCATACATCCCTAAACCCAGGGTCGTATCTTCTTCAGCCCCCCAGTAAAGCATTGAGTTATATAATACATTTCCTTTATCCAGTTTGCCCAGCTGTGTCAGATAATTTATATCATCTTTTTCTAATATTGATTCAGAGACTGAAATATATCTATATTTTTCTACCTTTTCTCCACTGGGTTTTATTAACCTGACCATTATTTCATTGGCCCTCTCCTGTTTATATATTACTATATCTTTAAAATTGTAATAGCCATCATCATTAACAATTTGTTCATCAGTCTCCCAGCCGTTTACATATAGTACTGCCTCACTTCCCGGGGTAGATTCACCATGAATATCTATGATTTTATTTCCTGAACTCACTAAAGGAGATTTATCGGAAAAAAGCGAAAATCCTGTAAAAACTGATTTATCAAGATCTAATTCTTCTTCTGCTTTAACTCCCATTCTACCTGCTTTAAAAGTTGCATTATCCAGATCATAAACAAATTTGTATGTTTTAAGCTCAGTACTCAAATTATTTTTGCTTTCAACTTCATTTTTAATCCCCAGATAATATTTCCAGTCATAAATAGTTCCTTTTGTGTCCAGATCCAGAGATAAATTCCAATCATCAAGATAATCTTCATTAAAACTTTTGTTTAGCAAATTTCCTTTTAAGTTGTAATCTATATTTGTAATAGTAAATATATTGTTAACTTCATTATTACTATTTTCAGTCCCTCTTTTATTTTCAACTTCTAGCCCACCGAAATTATCTTCATTCTCCTGCTCATCAACATATTCGGAAAAAATATGTATTACAAGATTTTTGCTATCATACTCAAATTCTACATTTAGCAGGTAAGCGAGACAGTTAATATTATAGTATATCCTGCCGTTTATTATATACATGTCATTGAGATCAAACAATTTTACTCCATCCATAAAAATCTCTTTTGTATTTGCATTAATTTTCATCTCTTCACAGCTAACAGGTTTTTTAAATTTGTATATTCCTTTTTCTTTATCCACTTCCATATCTATTTCAAGTAAGCTGGCTACTTCAGACACCGGCAAAAATATATCTTCTCCCGTAACCACACTTTCAACAATCCTGGATCTGTCAGATATATCATTTACAATTAACTCCAAAATCCACAGGTCTTTCTCTGAATATGATTTCAGCACCGGAGAACAGATACAAATTATAATTAAAGCTACTATAGCGATTATTCCTTTTTTCATCCACTCACCTCCTTAAAATTTATTCCTCAATTACAAATTCATATTCTCTACTCATTAGATTTTTACCATCAGGGAATTCATCATAATTACCGTCCATATACAGGGCGGGTATATAAAACCAATCTATTTTTAAATTGTATTTACCGGGAGATAAAAACCCCATATTATCACCAAATTTTTCACTACCACCTGCAGGAATAACCATTTTTTTTAATTCTTTTTCCTTTATAATTTCATCTTCTTTATTTTTAAGAACATAACTGCCCGTAATTCTTAGATGGGCATTACCAAGAGAATCAACCTTCCCACCCAACTTATATTCTCCATACTCATTTGCCTTGACTTCTATGTTTTTTATCTTTCCATATCTCTTGATATCCGGTATATTTACGTAAACAAGAATGGCAAATTGAGGTTTAATATTTATCTTCAGGTCTTCAGCAAACTTTTTTTCTGTTGAAAGTAGTATGGCAGTCCGGTATTCGCCTGATTCAACTTTCGGTGGGACAGCAATAGAAAAACGAACTACCTGACTTTCGCCAGGACTAATTTCAATGTTTTTGGGGTTAAAACGCAGCCAGTTTGAGGCTGACCGAGGTAGAGCTGAGGGTTCCATTAAATCTATATCTCCAGTTTTAGTTAATTGCCAGTCTCTGCTTTTTAAACTAAAATTTATTTTTTTCTCGCCCTCATTTATAATGTTTATTGTTTCGATTGTTCTTTCCCTGGGGCCCAATAATAACTCAAAACGAGATGGCTTAATTTGAAAGTTAGGTGTATAAGCAAAGGTTAAAGAACTTATAAGAAATATGAAAATAAATATGAGGGCAAAGCATAGTAAGTATTTATTGAATTTCAATATTTTCACCTCCTGTATAAAAGGAGCCAGGAAAGTTTCCTGACTCCTTAAATTATTTATAATTGATAGGCTGTATAGGTCATGGTAGTTTTATAGGTACCATAACGAGTTTTGAGATTTTCATATTCCATACCAAACATAAAAAATGTTAAATGATAACCCATATCCCCACTGATAACAGAATTTACTCGATTGGTCCATCCTCCGGAATTCCATCCTGGTTCTAAATCCTCTGTATCCTGTGTGGCATCAAAACCACAATAATAAGTATACAGATCTACAGGTTCTGTCCATCTATCCTGGGTAGTATTTTCCAGTTTTGGTTTGGTAAATTCAACCTTCCAGTTATCATTTGAGCTGACCTCAAACCATATTGTAGGATATTCCCTATCACCTTCAGGTGGAAAGCTTGTCTTTTCATCTTCGTAATCGAGCATTTTAACCAAATCTCCTGTAAAACGATTCTCAGGTTCAACAGAACCAAGATCAAAAGTTTCCAGCCAGCTATCCTCCCCAGAAATCCTCTCATTATTTTCATATCTTATACAATCTATTTGTTCTCCACCAAAGTCGTTAATCCTTAGAAAAAAATGAAAAAATGGTTCTACCGTCCACTTCACAGGAATTTTTACAGTATTTGGACCATAATCAGCGGCAAGAGCTGCTGTACTAAAGATTATCATTAAACTCAAAACCAAACACAACACAAAAATTTTTTTCATTGATAAATCCCCCTCTTATATTTAAAATATACTAACCCTAAATATTATTTTTAATATCACCCCCTGATAAATATTGTGAACTTGCAAATTAAAAGGGAAAGATTTTTCAGTTTAAACTAGTATTAAATATCAAATATAATTTGAATATTTTTCAAGATAAATTTACTATTCTGGAAATTTTTCAATTTAATTTTCCTCTGTGAGAAAAAAAGAGGGTATCCTTTTTAAGTTTAAGAATACCCCCTTATCATTTTTTAGAAAGGACATTCTGGCTCATCATAATAACTGAATTTAACTTCATAAATTTGTGTTTTATCAAGAACAAATTGTGCATCCCAGAATTGAACATACCAACCAGGATTTTTCCTGGGACCGTCTACAGCCCAGATAATAAAACAGTTAATATACTGACCTAAAAGCTTGATTTTGATAAAAATATTGGCAGGATCTGGTTCAAATAATTTTCTTTTGCTATTGACTATCTTCCAGCAATCAGAGGCAGAGAAATATTTTAGTTTGCCTTTTTGCATATTAGATTCCCACCTCCTCACTGGCCTTACGAATAATCTCATCATTTATGCTGTCTGCTTTCATCTGACAGCCAATAAGTAATGAGTTAATGGCCAGGGTTAACAAGTTGGGGCAGGCCCCTTAAGTTAGAAGAAATAGCTTCTATGGAACCCGGGGTCCCGGGGTAAATATACTGTGAGTGCTGCCAACAATTTTGAAGTGGTTTTCAATATATTCTTTTACTTCTTCTTTAGATAGAGGCACCATATGATATTTCATGACCACCCTTTGTGCCAGTGACTGATTTTGATTTAAATCCAGTTTGTCAAGAAAAAACGATAACCCGGATAAGATAAGTATAAAAGGGTTTTTCGAATCCATGGAAAAATTAAAAAGTATGCTAAATTCATTCAAAAACTTGTTGGAAGAAAGATGCATCTCATCCATGATAAAAACAGGGGTTACATTCTTTTTCACATAGTAGTTACTGATGGCAGCCTGAATTTGTTTAAAAAGGTCAGACCTGCGAAAGACCGGTTTTTCCCCTAAACCCGTGGCCAGGTTTCTGTAAAAGTCCATAACAGAGCCAGTGGAATGGGGTGAATAGATAACTTTAAAAAGTGATGAATTAATATTATCAGCAAAGGCTCTAAGGGCTGAAGTTTTACCACAGCCTGATTCACCAACAATAACACCTATTCCCCTTGTTCTTTTCAGATAATTAAGTCTTGATATTGTTTCTTTAAAGTTTTCTGATTTAAAGAGATTCTCTGTTTTAATTTCTTTACTGAAGGGTTGTCTGGAAAGCGAGTAAAAGGATTTATACACTACGCCTCACTCCCTTCAGTAATATTTTGAAAACTAAGATGTCTTTCTCTTTTGAGATAGGCATTTTCATGCAGATTGACGGGTCTAATTTTTTTAATTTCCTGACCCTCATCATAGAGATATACTTCATCCTCATTTTCAGGATCAAATCTAATCTCTATCTTTTTACCAATAAAGGCCGGGGGGACTTCATATAGTTTTTTCTTAAAAGAGATAGTCCCATCGTTTTTGACTTTGCGTTTTTCTCTTTTAAGAAATAATTTTTCCAGTATTTCAGGTTTGTCCAATGTTTTAACTCTGTCTATCTGGTTCATGTAAGTTTTAAGAGGGGTATCACCTAAAGAAGCATGTTTTTTACGGTGATAATCTTTTTCCAGCCACCGGAAGAAGGCTTTGTTTAAAAGCTCAACTGATGACTTTTCCTTATCAGTTAAAAGAGGAATAAATCTTGACTTGACGGTAGAAAAAAACCGTTCAATCTTCCCCTTGCTGGCCGCATCGTAAGGTTTGGTATGGATCAAGGTAATGCCAAGTTCAGCACAGGCCAGATGCAGTCTGTCTGATTTGTAGATTTTACCGTTGTCAACATAGACTAAATCAGGAATACCCCTTCTTAAAAGGGCCTGAGTAAAGACTTTTTTAAGACCGGAGAATTTTTCGGTCATAAAAAACTTCCCATAGGAAACAATCCTGGAATAATCATCAATGAAAGCTACAAGATAGCTTCTTTTCTTTTTTCCGTTGATGGTAAGCCAGGGTCCATAGGAGAGATCACCCTGCCACATTTTGTTAACAAGATCAAAAGAAAACCGCTTTCTATCTTTTTTCTTTTGAAAACTGTTTTTAACCAGATTGTTCTTTTTAAAAAAACGATAAAGAGTAGAGTAAGAAATCTCTGATGGTAGAAATTCTTCATCTTTGATCATCTGGTCATAGAATAGTTTAACTGACAGTTCAGGATGTTTTTTCCTGAGATTCAATAACTTAGTCTTTAATTGACCATTAATCTTCCTGCTTTTGCCTCGGTCAGATCTTCTTTTGGGTTTAAGGGCATCAAAACCACCCCTGCGGTAGTTTCTAAGCCAGCCATAGATTGTTTTGGGCACATACTCTTTGGGACCATAATAGGGGACATTATGCACTCTGGCTGCCTCTTTTTCTAGATACTCCTTTTGATTTTTAATCTGGCCGTTAAGTATCGGGGATATTAATCCATAGCGAAATAAAGCTATCTTTTCTCTGTCATTTTCGGTCATGATAGTTGCCTCCCTTTTGGTTAATTTAAATATTATTGGAAGGCCAGCCGGCTAACATTCCGAATAATGACATTTTATCTCAAAAAAATAACTTTATCCAGTGTAAAATAGTGTGTTTGAAAAAAATCCTTTTCAACTCCCTTTTTTTATGGTAAAATTAATTTGCCATAAAACTTTTGTTGAAATGATGAAAATACCTTCTGGCGAAGGTGGGAGTTGGAGACCCCTTTATCATTTCTATTAGTTTTATGGCTTTTTTGTTTTTTATACTCTTAAAATCTAAGCGAGGATTTAATATATCCCTAAAAAATGAGATAAGTCCCGGTATGTTCACCTTTAACCGGTTAACATAAAAATGAACCTGTCTGTGTTTTAAAGTGTAGTTTCCTTTAAAAAAGTAATTCTCCAGACATAAAAAAATGGCTTTCAAACATCTTTGAAAGTAAGGGAGTAAAAACGAAGGAAGAATGGAAACACTTTTATTGCAATGTCTACAGCGGTATCTTCTGATAAAAATCCTGTAGGATCTTCCTCTAGATGTTATTATAAAACGTTGATAAAAACCGTTTTTAATCATGTGATCTTTGCAAAAAGAACATCTTTTTATCTCAGGAAAATCGTTATCTCTCCCGTTTTTATAGTATTTGATCGGTGAAATTTCAAAGTCATAAATTTTTTGCACTTTATCCCTCCCCTAAAATAATTTGATTATATTTTATCAGATTATTTTAGAAAAAGGAATGATTTATGTAATTTTATTTTGAATAATATCCAGGGTTTTATACTACTTTATTATGCTAATTCACACTATGGGTAAAGAAATAGGAACAACTGCTTCCTACAGTGCAGCTGGATCTTTTGTAACATATTTGATTGACGCAGGCCAATCAGATCCAGACAAAATTCAAAAATATAAAGAGTTATTACGACAGAATGTGCCGGAAGCAACTATTAATGAAGACGAAATACAAACAATTACTGAGGAACTAACCTCCTCAGAATTTGAAGGAAGGTTGGCAGGACGCGAGGGAGGGGAAAAAGCTGAAGATTATGTTAATAATTATTTTGAAGACATAAATAATCTCCAAAAACATGCTGAAACAGGTGAAAACTACAAGCAGCAACTTTCCCATTGGTTATATTATCCAAATGGCCCGAGTAAATTAGAAATTACAGATACAGAGGGAAACATTAAAGAAGAATTTTCACCCTTAGATGAATTTATACCATTGACTTCTTTAATTGATATAGAATTAAATGGAGAAACCGAACCTACCTCTCTTCACCTCTATGAAGGAACCATAAAAGATGATTTTGCTGGTGACATTGTTCTGGTGCCGGAAGACACTTCTGAAAATCAAGCGTTAAATGTTGAAAAAAAAATGGTGAGTTTGAGACACAAAGCAAATTATGATTTAGATAATATTGTAAAAGAATCAAAGGAAAAAGAAGTAGCTGGTATTATAATTGAAGACAGCAGTAAATATTTAAGTAAAACAGTAGTAATAGAACCCCACGCAGATGACATTACAGAACTTAAAGACGACAATAATCCAATACTTTTTAAGGCTAATCAATCCACCTTTCAGAGTCTTGAAGATATAATAGATAATAATGACAGGCTTGTTAATATGGAAATAGATTATAACTTAATGGAAGGGGACGCCACATCAAATAACATAATTGGTTACATTGAGGGTGAAACTGATGAAAACTTATTGATAGGAGCCCATACTGATCATGCGGGATTTGCTTATAATGAAGAAGATGATAAGGAGTATTATGTAGGGGCTTTAGACAATGCCAGCGGAACCGCTGTTTTAATGCAACTGGCAAAATATGCAGCAAAAGAACTAGGGAAACCCGATAAAAATATAATATTTATCGGGTTTGGAGGAGAAGAAATCGATTTAAAAGGTAGTTTCTATTATGCCCATCATCCCCTCTTTGATTTAGATAAGACAAGCGTTATAAATATGGACATGATAGGTGAACCATTTGAGATATACAACGCTGAAAGCGCAGACGTGCCTATGATTGAAAAACTAAACAGAGTTTTATCCATTGGCTACGGTATTGAAACTAACCAATCAGGCAAATCCTATCCAAGTGATAATAGGGCTTTTGAATATATTAGTGACGAGAAAGGAGAAATAAATAAAAAAAAATATTATTGCAACTGGAACCCCAGATACTCAAGGAATTATCCATACCAGACAGGATACACCTGACAAATTAAATTATGAAGAAATTAAAAAGATAACTAAAGCACTATTAACTTATATATATAATGAAGCATACTAATAATGAAAATTAATTATTTAACCTCACATCAGTTTCTGGTGTGAGGTTTTTTATTTATTGCTAAAATAAAGTATAATTACTTTAATGAAAAATACAATGATTACCAAACTTTGATGTTAAAAAATAGGCATTTTTGAAAGGACTATCTACAGATATATTTGGTAATTTCTATATTTTACTATAAAACAAAATTATTTAAAGGAATTTTTGCTTTTGCAGAGAATATTATTAATTAATGAGTGCTAAACAATAATATTCGGGATTAATTAACCTACAAACTAGACAACTTGTTCTCTTTTTTTAATCATAAAGCGAACATATGTACTACAAAAGGAACAATATACTATTTCAAAGTTAATTTTACATAACAAAAATAATTAAAATGTGGAGG
>CAZSTU010000030.1:0-15574 GCA_964609745.1 uncultured Halanaerobiaceae bacterium | reverse complement strand
AATATCACGCGGAAGATATCCATTCAACTCCTGTGTTTGATGAAGTAACTTAATCAGTGACCCTTCTTCATTTTTATTTTCATCAATTAATTGATCTATTTTTTTAAATAATTTTCTTTTCTGTATTTTACTTTTTTTACTGAATAATAATTTATCAGTTTTAAGTTGCTTATCCTCTTTCATCTTACCTCACCTCAAAATTATTATATGTAAAAATACAAAATATATAAAAAAACCCTGACCACATCTCTGCAGTCAGGGTAGTTGCTATATTTTAAAGTATTTAATTACTTTACAATTTAACAACATTCTCGGCCTGTGGGCCGCGGTCGCCTTCAACTATTTCAAATTCGACCTCTTGACCATCTTCAAGAGTTTTGAATCCATCTTCCTGAATTGCCGAAAAATGTACAAAAACATCGTCACCTTCATCTCTTTCAATAAAACCATAACCTTTTTTAGCATCAAACCATTTAACTTCACCTGTGTAAATCATTAATTAATTCCTCCTAAAAAAATTTCTTCCGTGGAAACCTTCACTCAATTTTTTTATTTCCACTGTTCAATAATATATCACAATCATTTTTACTTGTCAAATATATCGACACAGCTATTCAAATAACTATCTTATCAATGATATCAAAAGATTTAATATTGTCTATTAAAATTTCTGTAATAAATTTATCATCTCAATCAGGCTCATGGCTGCCTCAAATCCTTTGTTCCCGGATTTGGTACCTGCTCTTGATATGGCCTGTTCAATGGTATCAGTTGTTAAAACTCCAAAAATAACTGGTTTATCTTCATCAAGTCCAACTTTGGCCACTCCTTTTGCAACCTCGCTTGATACATACTCAAAATGCGGTGTATCTCCTCTAATTACTGCTCCCAAACAGATCACACCATCATATTTATCTGATTGTGCCATCTTTTTAGCTGTCAAAGGAATTTCAAAAGAACCGGGAACCCAGGCTACTTCAATATTTTCTTCTTTTACTCCATGTCTTTTAAGACCATCAAGTGCTCCTTCCAATAATTTTTTAGAAATAAACTCATTAAACCTACCCACAGTAATTCCTACTTTAATTCCTCTTCCTCTTAACTCACCTTCTAAATATTTTGGCATATCAATTACCCCTTTCAGTTTGATTATTCAAGGTCAAGCAAATGTCCTAATTTATCTTTTTTCACCTTTAAATAAAATTTGTTTTCTTCATTGGGATCTATTTCCAGCGGAATTCTTTCCCGGATGTTAAGTCCATAACCCTCCAGACCTACAATCTTTTTAGGATTATTGGTGAGCAATCTGATTGAAGAAAGCCCCAGTTCAGCCAATATTTGAGCTCCAATACCATAGTCACGTAGATCAGCATCAAATCCAAGTGCTTCATTAGCTTCCACAGTATCCAGACCTTTATCCTGCAAAGAATAAGCTTTAATTTTATTTGATAGACCAATACCCCTTCCTTCCTGACGCATATAAAGCAAAACACCCTCACCCTCATTCTCTATTAACTGTAAAGCTGTAGCAAGTTGTTCACCGCAGTCGCAGCGTAAAGAACCAAAAATATCTCCGGTTAGACATTCTGAATGCACTCTAACCAGTACATTTTCTTTTCCTTCAATATCCCCTTTGATTAAAGCCACATGCTCACGATTATCTATTACAGTAGAATAAACTTTTATTCTAAAATCTCCATAACGAGTGGGAAGTTGTGCTGATGCCTCTTCTCTTACAAGATTATCACGTTTTTTACGATATTTAATTAAATCCTCAATACTTATTAATTTTAATCCATGTTTTTCAGTATATTTTTTTAAAAAGGGTAAACGGGCCATACTGCCATCTTCTTTAATTATCTCACATATTACACCAGCAGTTTTTAGTCCCGCCAGTCTCGCTAAATCTACAGCAGCCTCAGTATGACCGGCTCTACGCAAAACCCCGCCCTTTTTTGCTTTTAAGGGAAATACGTGCCCCGGTCGAGTAAATTCTTCAGGACCAACAGTAGGGTCAGCTAATTTTTGAATGGTTAAGGCTCTTTCACCCGCCGATATACCGGTTGTTGTATCTTTGTGATCTACAGATACAGTAAAGGCTGTTTCATGACTATCTGTATTTTCCATAGCCATTGGAGGTAACTGTAATTCCTCAACTCTTTCCTCAGTCAAGGGAGCACAAACCAGGCCTCTACCCTTTTTAATCATAAAATTAACACTTTCTTTGTCAACCTTTTCAGCGGCCATCAGAAGATCTCCTTCATTTTCTCTATCTTTATCATCTACCACTACAACCATTTTGCCATTTTTGATATCTTCTAATGCTTCTTCTATTGTATTCATATTATATCACCTTTCTATGCAAATCCATTTTCTTTTAAAAAATTCATATTAAGTGTCGATTCTTCCTTTTGATAGTCACCTTTTTTTAGTAATTTTAAAATATATTTTCCGATAATATCTGTTTCAATATTTATCTTATCCCCCACCCGAACATTTTTGAAAGTTGTTTGATTCCAGGTTTCTGGTATCAAAGAAACAGTTAGATTATTGTCTCTCAATTCATAAATAGTAAGACTTATACCATTTAAAGCCACAGATCCTTTATCTACCATATAAGAATTTAAATTTTCATCAAATTCTATTTGAACCAGTCTGGCATTTTTTTGGGGAACAATACTTACTATCTTGCCCGTACCGTCTACATGGCCGGTTACTATATGACCTCCCAAAAAACTATCTGCTGTAACAGCCGGTTCTAGATTCAAAGCAGCACCTGGTTTTAGACCGGAAAGGTTAGTGGCCTCAAGAGTTCCAGGCATTACATCAACTACAAAATCACTATCTGTATATTGAACCACAGTCAAACACACTCCATTAACAGCTATACTATCTCCTTTCTCTACTCGCCCCAGAACCTTTTCTGCAGATATTTCTAATTGATATTTATCTGCTGTAGAGGTTCTCTTTTTGAGATAACCAATTTCCTTTATTATACCTGTAAACAAAATTTATAACCCCCTACATTTCACCGATTACCAGCAAATTATCGTCAAGAAATTGTATTTCTGTATTTTTTAATTTCCGGGAATCTTTCATTAAATCCGGACCATCGCCTCTAAAAGTTGCTATACCATCATCCCCTCCCAATAAATGGGGAGCAATAAAACAAAAATATTTATCTACAAAACCTTCCTGTAAAAATGAATAATTTACCCGACCTCCCCCTTCTACAAGTAAACTGCTAATATTATATTCATATAATTTCTCTAAAAGATTTTTAATTGGTATATCACTGTCAAGGGGAAAGGTCCAGGCTACAACATTATTTTTTCCTTTTACTTTATCAAGCTTTTCACTATTTACTTCCGTCCCTGAAACTACTATTGTTTTTTTGGAAGAATCATGATTCAATACATATGAGTCCAGTGGTATTCTCAGTCTAGAATCAAGTATGACCCTTAAAGGATCAATGCTATTTCCTTCTGGTAGCCTGGCAGTTAATCTAGGATCATCTGCAATAATGGTATTTACCCCCACCAATATTGCATCCACTTTATGCCTCAATCTGTGCCCATAAAGTCTGGCCTTTTTATTTGTAATCCATTTTGAACTACCTGTTTTTGTTGCCAGATACCCATCAAGAGTTTGAGCAGTCTTTAAATACACAAATGGTAGTTCATCTGTAATATACTTAATAAATGCTTCATTTAATTTTTTTGCTTTTTTTTCAAGTACTCCCACTTTAACTTCAATTCCTGCTTCTTTTAATTGACTGATTCCCCTTCCAGATACCTGTGGATTAGGGTCTTCCATAGCAATAACAACTCTCGATATTCCTGCTTTTATTATTTTACGGGAACAGGGAGGTGTTTTGCCATAATGACTGCAGGGCTCAAGATTTACATATAAAACTGCATCTTTTGCTTCTTGGCCAGCCTCTTCCAGAGCATAAACTTCAGCATGTGGTCCGCCATAGTATTGATGATAACCCTGACCAATTATTACATCATTTTTAACTACTACAGCACCAACCATTGGATTGGGACTGGTAGTTCCCTTTCCCTTTTGGGCAAGATCCAGCGCTTTTTGCATATAGTATGAATCATTTTTCATTGATAAAAATAGATCCCTCCTCGACCGCAAATAGTCTTAAATTATTAAAACAAAAGAAAAACCCTTCCAGCGGGGAAGGGATTTATCCATAAATATGGTAAGTGATGCCACTAACTCCCCTCCAGACTTTACTGTCGGTTTTGGACTTTCACCAAATCAACCAGGATAATTGACCTCTGGCTTGTGGACTTTTGCCACCGGTCGAGACTTTCACCCGGCCTCGTTAGCTTATTATTCAATTTGAATAAATTATACCATCTCTTTGAATGCTTGTAAAGAGATTATTGCCCAAAATTATTTTAAAATGGCGCAAAACCCTGTTCATTCCACCAGTCTTCTTTTAACATATCATACTGACTCTCAAAATCATGCAGATGTTGATACTCCCATTCAATTAAAACCTCATATAATCGACGGGCAGCCTCAATATCTGTCTTTTCAGCTGCTTTTTTATAAAAATCCACAGATTCTTTTTCCATTTTAATTCCAATACTAAAAACGGAAAGAGCCATTGATCCCTTTTCCCGGGAAACATTTTCCCACTGGAAAATACCGGGTGATTCTGGTAGTTTTATATCAAAAGCATCAATTTTATTCTCATCTTCCTCTGATAATTCATTATATAACTCTTCCAGATAATCTATGTGTTCCAGTTCTTCTTTTGCCAGTTTATTAAAAGAATGTTTTTCTTCCTCATTACTACTCTGTTCTGCTGCCATTTTATAAAACTGGTACCCTTCGTTTTCATTAATCAAAGCCTGTTTGATAATATCCAGTTCTTTTTCATTCATTATATAAACCCCCTTTTGATTTTAATAATCTTCTAAATGATACCACTCTGCATCATCCAACCAGGTGTTTGGTTTATTTACAAATTCAATGAGGTTACTTAAAATGTTTTCATGTTTTTTTTCTTCTGCTGCTAGTTTTAAAAAAACCTTTTTTATATTAGATTCCACATCCTCTGCTTTTTCAAGATAAAACTTATGTGTTCTTTCTTCCATTTCTCTGGCTTTTTTATATATCTCAACCTGATCATCAGGCAGAACAGATTCTGGAAGACCGGAAGCAATTTTATCAAATGTTTCTTTCACTACTGGTAAAATATTGGACTCAATATCATTAACTTCTTCTTTTTGCTGTAACTTTAATACAACTTCTTCATGTTTTTTTTCCTGTTCTGCCAGGTCCTTAAAAACTTTTTTTAAAGATCTATTTTCTGTTTTATCATACAAATCCTCATAGAAGGACCTGTGTTCTTTTTCAAATTCAAGGGCAAAGTCAAAAACATTTTTACTCATAATATCCTCCTCTTTTACTTAAATTCATTTACAAGACTTTTATAATCTTCTGGTTTTAATTCTCTTTTAACCAGAGGAAAATCATCATTTAATACCGGTAATCTATCCCTAAAAGTTGCTTTTTCCTGTTGATAAAATATACCAAGCGGAATTCTATCTCCCCATTTAGAGGCCATTTCAAAGGCTTGATTTAAATCTTTATTATCATTATCTTCAAGTTTATATACTCTTTTACTGTACCACTGATATGTGTTGACTTTATTAAAGGATACACATGGTTGTAAAATATCAACAAGAGCATATCCTCTGTGTTGAATTGCTTTTTTTATTATTTTTTTCAAATGCTCTTTTTCACCTACAAAAGCACGGGCAACAAAACTTGCTCCCATTCCCAGGGCAAGCCGAAGTGGATTTAGAGGATCAGCATTAACACCATTGGGCTGTACTGTGGTTGTTATATCTTCTCCTGTTGTGGGGGAAGCCTGTCCTTTGGTTAAACCATATATTTGATTATTATGGACAAGATGTACAAGATCGGGATTTCTTCTAATATTATGGATCAAATGATTACCTCCCTCACCATATGAACAGCCATCACCGGATTCTACAATTATCTTCATTTCATGATTGGCTACTTTGGCTCCAAGGGCGGGCGGAAGTGCTCTACCATGAAGACCATTGAATCCATGTATATTGACATAGTGAGGCATTTTGGCTGCCTGTCCAATACCGCTAAACATTACCACTTCATTTCTATCCAGCTCTAATTCATTTAAAGCATCAACTAATGCAGTGCGTAGTGGAAAATTCCCACATCCAGGACACCAGGCGGTTTCTTTGCTTTCTTTAATCATTACTTATCACCTCTTCCATAAAACGTTTAGCGATCTCACTGCCTGTAAAAGGTCTTCCTGTATATTTCAATATATTTTTCTCAATTTCTATTCCAGTTTCTCCTTTTATGATTTTTGGCAGTTGAGCTGTAAAATTGTTTTCAACATTGACCATCTTTACTCCCCTTTTACACCATTTTTCTAACTCTTTTGTGGGCAATGGCCAGATATCATTAAAGGAAAGACAACCTATCTTAATATCTTCATCTTCTAATTTTTCCTTTGCTTCAAGCATAGGACCATAAGTAGAACCCCAGCCAACTAATAAATAATCAATATTCTTTTGCCCACAATATTCTGGTTCGATAAGATCTTCATTCTTTAATTTAGTAATTTTTTTAGATCTCTTTTTAACCATACTCTGTCTTAATTTTTCATCTTCAGTAGCATGTCCCTTTTGGTCATGTTCATGACTGTCTGTGAGAACTATTGCCTCTGAAAATTGTCCGGGATATACTCTCGGTGAAATACCATTATCTGTAATTTGATAGCGTTGATAATCATTTATTTGCTCTAATTCATTTTTATCAATTAAATTCCTCTCAATATTCAGCCTTTCCATATTAAATTCTTTAACATTTGTTGCTGAATCAGCCAGAAATTGATCACTAAGGATGATAACAGGGATTTGATATTTTTCTGCAAGATTATGAGCTCTAAAAGTCTGATAAAAAGCGTCCTTCTGATTACGGGGAGCAATTATCATAATAGGAAATTCTCCCTGAGAAATATTTATTGCAAACAGTAAATCTCCCTGAGATGTCCTGGTGGGAAGACCTGTAGCAGGTCCAGGTCTCTGTACCTCAGCAATAACCAGAGGAGTTTCACTGACACCTGATAAGCCAACACCTTCAGCCATAAGAGCAAGCCCTCCTCCAGAAGTACCGGTCATAGCCCGTATACCACTAAAGGAAGCACCGAGTGCCATATTTATGGCGCCTATTTCATCTTCAGCCTGCTCAACCACAATACCCAATTCATTTTGTTTTCCAGCAATATAATTCATAATACCTGTAGAAGGTGACATCGGATATGCACTATAAAAACTAACACCAGCCGTTACTGCCCCAAGACCTACTGCCTGATTGCCATCAATATATATATCCTCACTATTTTTTTCTACAGCGGGTAAAGAGAAAGTATTTTCGAATTTTTCATAACCTTTTTTCAATAATAAAAGATTATCTTCTCTGACCTTTTCTTCCTTGAATTTTTCTTTAATAACTCTTTTACACTCATTTAGTTCAAGTCCCAAAATTTTGAAAACAGCTCCAACATAAACTGTGTTAACAGCTTTAGGATTAATTTCTTTAGCTATTTTTTTGGCATCTATAGTTTTTATATTATCCAGGTCTTTTAATTTTTCTTCATATAATATTATACCATCTTTTTTAAGTTTATCAGAATGCTCTGTTATTGTTTCCTCATTTAAAGCTACTATAATATCCAGATCATCCTCCGGTCCATAAACTTCTTCATCACCAAACCTAACCTTTGTAAAGTTATGACCACCTCTTACTCTTGACATATAATCTTTAGTTGTAAAGACATTATAACCCATTCGAAATAAGCTTTTACCAAGTATTCCCGAAATAGTTTTAAGCCCCTGTCCAGCTTCTCCACCGATAAGTAAATTTAATTTCATCTGCTACCTCCCTTTCTAACTACTAAATAATAATCATTACTTCTTGTTTTAATAATAATACATCTATCAGAATTTGTCAATTAATTAAATAATTTTTAGATAATCATATTTAAACCAAATATCACTAATATTATACCTCCAATATAATCTGCATATTTTTCCACTGTCTTAAAACTCTTTATATAATGAACAAGAATAAATGAAATCATTGTTAATAAAGAAGTAATAAGCCCAACAACTAAAGAGTTAAGAAAAATTTTTATTTCTGAAAACTTAAAAAGCAGTGAAAACCCCACCCCCAGGGCATCAATACTAACACTCACTCCCATTATAATATATGTTAATAAAGAAAATGATACATAAGTACAACTTTCTTCTTTTTCATAACCTTCTTTAAGCAAAAATAATCCTATAAATAATATAATAATTCCACTAAATTGATTGGATATTTTAAAGAAATTATTGCTAACAAAAAATCCAATTTCTGCCCCCAACCAGGCTAAAAAAAACTGGAAAAATCCAAAAGAAAAAATAATTGCAGTCTTTTGCTTTAATACTAGTTTGTTTCCACACCCCAGCCCAAGACTTACACCAAAAGCATCAAGGGCCAGAGCAAATCCAATAAACATTATATTTGTAATAATATCAAAACTCTCCTTTCAAGTTATAACTTTTGTATTCTGTCTTTCTACTAATGCTACAATAATTACTGAAAAAAGTACAAAAATACTACCAATAATATGATACCAGCAAAATAGTTCATTTAAAAACAGTACTCCTATTACCATACTTGTTATAGGCTCCAGAGTACTTAAAATTGTAGCTGTAGAGGGTGTTACAACCTTCAAACCTTTCTGAAGTGCTACCATACCAAATAAATTACACACTGTAGCCACCCCTACTGTACTTAAAAGACCGGTATAGTTGTATTCTAGACTCAATTGACCTAAAAACAGACTTTCAAAAAACAGAATATATGTATTAAATAAAGAAATGTAAAATACTATTACATAAGGACTTACATCTTTTAAACTTTCTCCAGAGACCATTATTATATAATAGGCGTAAAGTATTCCTGATAGCAAGGCCAGTGAAACACCTATAATATTAACCTCACCTGTAGAATCAAAACCAACCAGAAAATATATACCTATAAATGCAATAATAAGTGCAGTTATTTTCCTCCAATCCACCTTTTCATTATAAATAACAATAGAAGCCAGCATAACCACAACCGGATATATAAAATGAAGGGTCATGGCCAGACCTGTTGCAATATAATTATAGGACATAACCAGCATAACCATCAATAAAGTGTAACCAAAAAAACTGATTTTAAATAAGGTTAATAACTGTGACTTTTCCAATCTATAATTTATCTTATTTATTTTTATAAATATATATAATTCAACTGCTGCAAATAGTGATCTAAATAGACTAAATGTAAAGGGATTAAAACCATTGGCATAAGCTATACTGGCAAATAAAGGTATAAAACCAAAACTAAAGGCCGACAAGATAACAAAAAATATACCTTTTGTTTTACTCACAAAAACCTACTCCCTTATAATAAAAACTTTTATTTCACAATTCAAAGTAATAATTCATATAGTGTATTGAAGCTATAAACAAAGGAGGGTATAAAATATGGGCGAATCTATACAGGGATGTGGTTATGACAACTTTGTATTCATTATCTTTTTGATTCTTATCCTGCTTTTGCTCGGCGATCAATAATTTCCATACATTTTAAAAAAAATTTTAACACCAAAATAGAAGGGAGCTTTTTGCTCCCTCTATTACCTGCTGTTAATTTCTCCGGCTCGAATCAAGGCAAATTTTGTTGCCAGTGGACCCAGTATTTCAGTTAATACAGCTGTAAATAATATTGTTTTTAGTACAAGCATTCCAATCTCCGGGGCAGCAGCAAATTCTCTCTGAACTGTATAAGCTAAAGCAACAGCCACTCCACTCTGTGGTATTAGCCCCAGACCCACATATTTTTTCACAACATCTGGGGCCCCGGAAAGCCAACCGCCAAAATATGCTCCAAGATATTTTCCTACAATCCTGGAAAATAAATATATTATAGCCATTATTAATAAGTTTTTAGAAGATATTTCTATTATTTGTAATTCAGTACCAATAATTATAAAAAACAATGTATAAAGTGGAGTTGTCAATGTCTCCATATATTCCTCAATACCTGGATTTTTTCTGGTAAAATTACGATATACAAAACCTATACTCATATTTATTATTAAAGGAGACATGTGAAACAAAACTGACAGTGCCGCACCACCTACAACTGTCGAAATTAAAATCATAATTTTAACGGTAGGGTCTTCTGTATTTATGATAAATTTTTGTGAAAAATATCCTATTATTGCCCCAGCAGATATTGAACTAAATATTTCCATGAAAAAATAATGAAAACCACTGGCAATTGAAGCCTCACTACCACCCATGGATAGCATTAAAGCCACCGGAAGAGAGATACTAAATACAGTAACTGCGAAGGCATCTGCTATTCCATCAACAGCCATTAACATAGAGGTCAGAGGACCTTCTGATCTATATTCCTTTAAAACCATGACAGTGGCAGCAGGAGCGGGAGCTGTAGCAATTGCCCCCAGAAGAAGGCCGATATAAAGAGGTTTTCCCAGTATAAAAGTTATTAAGACTACCATTCCAAAAGCACCAAGGCCCTGCATTATAACAATGCTGGCTATATTTTTCCCAAGCTTTTTCAATAATGTAATTGATAGCTCAGTACCTATAGTAAAAGCAATAAAGGCAACCGCAATATTAGTTAAAAAATCAAATGAACTTAAAGAAAGCTCATACCATTGCAGTTGTTCACTGGATAAAAAAGGTAAGAAGTTTAATATATCTGGATTAAGCAGTATTCCTATAGAAACATACCCTACCACCATGGGTATACGAATTTTACGACTTAAAACAAGGGATAAAAGAGCCATAATGCTAAATAAAGCAATAACTAAAAGTCCCTTATCTCCCACCTGATTTACTACATACCATTCTGGTAGTTCAGCTAAATAATCCATATTTTATCACTACTCTTCCCCAGTATTATTTGATTGATCAAGTAAGTATAAAAGTAAATCAGCTCTTGAAATATACCCTCTGAGATTATTATTATCATTTGTTACAAATATACAGGACTCCTGATTATCAAGCATTATTCTGGCTATTTTGTCCATTTTGTCCTTTTCTTTTACTGCCGTAATATTACTTGTCATATATTCTTCAATTTTCCTGTCTTTAATTTCATCCAATCTTTCTTCAGCCTTAGTAATTTCCAGATAATGCTTTTTGGAACCCACGAGACCATATCTTTCGGGTAATATATTTTTAAGGATATTCTGGCTATAAATTGTACCCATAAATTCATTAGACTCATTAACAACTGGCATTACAGATAATTCTCTATTACACATTAATTTAATAGCTTTCTCAATAGTATCATTAAAACACACAGAGTTTAAAGTGCGCATCATATAATCTTTTACAAGGCTCATATTATACCTCCAATTCTTTTATTATTATTCTATCAATGCTTTCTTCTACAAAACTGCGATCTTCAATAAAAACTGTATTTGCCTCTGCTATTCCCAGGGCGGCAGCTCCACCATAGCGATTAGCTTCTATAAATTCCAATCCATATCTAAAATAATAATCCAAAAATCCGGCATTATATGCATCTCCCGCCCCCAGCCAGTTTCTCAAACAAAAATCTATTGTAGAAAGTGAATAAACTTTATCACCATCAAATAATAAACGATCACAATGATATGGTAATATGACATGTTGTGCGCCAGATTCAATCAATTTTTTGCCCATTTTAATATAATCTTCAAAACTTTGTACCCTTTCTTCCATAATTTTATCTGTATGCTTAAAATAAGGAAAAACAACGAGGGGCTCTGCGGAGAGTGCTCTGGTTAAAGCCTGTCCACTGGCCTGTAAATATACTTCTTTATTTTCTTCATTACAGATATTAATCAACTTTTCATATATATCAAAATTGACTCCCTCAGGCACTGAACCTGCAAGAAGTATTATTTCACTATCTCCTATACTTCTTTTAAATCTTTTCAATAATTCTTCAACATCCTTTTTATCAACCCGGTAAGTATAATCATTAAACTGTGTATAAGTAACTGGTGAATCAGCAATTATCTTCACATTATTTCTTATTTCTTCTTCAGTATAAACATAATTAGTTGTAATCTCATGATCCTGTACCATTTTTTCAAAAAAAAGACCCTGTCTACCTCCAATAAAACCTATATTCTGCACATCATTATAACCTAAATTTTTTAAATTTATTGCAGTTATAAGACCCTTCCCACCAGGAGTTACTTTTAAATTGTTATCATCATATATATATTTATTTTTACCGGGTTGATGCTGATCAATAAAATATTCTCTGTCAATAGCCGGATTTAAGGTAACAGTAGTGATCATAAAATACACTCCTTTTTATTTCAAATACTATATAAAATTTCTTTATAAAATTCAATTTTCCTCCCTTATATCAATAATAATTTATACTTTATGAAGGAAAACCATTATAATTTATTGAAGCTTATATTGTATTGACACAACTAAAATTTATAATGGAGGGATTAAATTGAAAAAAACCTGGTCACTAAAAGAATTATATCCATCTTTTGAATCTAATGAATTTAAAGAGGACCTAAATAAAGTCAGTGGTCTAATAAAAGAAATTAATAATTGGGTAAACAAAAAAATTCCAGCAAAAGAAAATAAAGAGGATATTATTATAAAGTATCTAGAATATAGTCAAAGTTTTCGTTCTTTATATACCAAATTAATGGCTTTTGCCCAATTAAGCTTAAGTACAGATGCTGATAATGAAAAGGCTGCTAAATCAATAGAGATTTTAAAAAACAAAAATACCGAATTAACAAAATCCAGAGTCAAATTTTCCAAATGGCTGGGCAGTTTTGATCATTTAACAAATTTTATTGATAATAGTGAGAAAAAAATTATCAAAGAACACAAATTTTATCTAACAGAAAAAGCAGAAAAAAGTGAATTTTTGCTTACAGAAAATGAAGAAAAAATCATTGCCAAAATGGCCAATACAGGTTCAGAGGCCTGGAATAAACTACAACAAAAATTAACTTCATCACTGCTTGTAGATATTAAAATAGAAGGTGAAAAAAAACAGCTTCCTTTACCGGAAGTTAGGAATATGGCTTATGAAGGTGAACCAGAATTACGAAAAAAAGCATACCATGCTGAAATTGAATCATACAAAAAAATAGAAAAACCTGTTGCTGCTGCTTTAAATGGTATTAAAGGAGAAGTTATTACCCGATGCAAAGAAAAAGGTTACAATTCTCCCTTACACAAAACCCTTTTTGAATCTAGAGTTGATAAAAAAACACTTGATTCATTACTTAAAGTGATTGAAGAATATTTACCTATCTTTCACAAATATTATCTAAAAAAAGCTAAAATACTGGGACATAATAATGGGCTTCCATTTTATGATTTGTTTGCTCCCCTGGGCAAAAAGACCTTGAAGTTCACCTACAAAAAGGCCAGAGACTTTATAGTTAACAATTTTAAAGATTTTAATCAGGAACTTGCTGATTTTGTCGATAAGGCATTTACAGAAAGATGGATAGATGCTAAACCCCGTGAAGGTAAAAGAGGAGGAGCATTCTGCTATAATCTTCATCCCATAAATCAAAGTAGAATTCTTGCTAATTTTAATGGTAGTTTTAGCAACGTATCCACACTCGCCCATGAATTAGGACATGCTTTTCACGGATATTGTCTGCAAAAAGAAAGCATATTAAATACAAATTATCCAATGCCTCTTGCTGAAACAGCCTCTATTTTCAATGAAACAATTATTACCAGAGCAGCAATAAATAAAGCTGATAGAGAGGAAACTTATTCAATTTTAGAAAATTCAATTTCCTCTGCAGGACAGGTCATTGTTGATATTTTTAGCCGCTTTCAATTTGAAAAAGATCTTTTCGCCAAAAGAAAGGAATCATCACTTACTGTCGAAGAACTTAAAAATCTTATGATCAAGGCTCAGAAAAAAGCCTATGGAAATAGTCTTAATCATAATTACCTGCATCCCTATATGTGGATCTGCAAACCACATTATTACAATGCAGATAACAATTATTATAATTTTCCATATGCCTTTGGATTGCTTTTTGGTAAAGGTGTTTATGCCCAATATGAGAAAAATCCCGAAAGTTTTTGGACAAAATATAAAAAGCTTTTAGCAGCAACCGGAAAAAATAAAGTTAAAAATGTGGCAGATATGCTAGACATTGATTTGCATTCTCCAGATTTCTGGCGCAGTTCACTAGGTATAATCAAAAAAGATATTAATGAATTTCTAGAAATGTAAGATAACCTTTAAACTGTTGCAACCAGCATTATCTTATGTTATAGTATTGATGACAACAAAGGCAAAAGGAGGAATCAGCAATTACTAAAGTTCGCAACGAAGACGATTATTTATTATATAATGGCAGAAAGGCAACCGGTAGTGCTCTGCTGGGAATGTTTATTACTTTAGTATTCTCAATTATTAATTCACTGGGATATATAGCTACCATTGCTCTAATGCTGGTTGCAGGTTATTTATTTTTAACTGGATTCTGGGGTGCACATAATACAAATAGATGGTTTATAAAATACAAATACCGCCTCCCTACCATTATCTGGCATATTGTACGAATACCAATTGTTCTGGGGGGAATAATACTGGGTTTTTTGTTATGGGGATTGCTTGAACATTTATTTTTACTGCTGGCTATGGAAGATACAATTGATAATTCTCATTTTAAAGCTTTTTTTGTTGTTTTTTTATTACTATTACCTTATTTCGGTCCTTACTATGCAGATAAAATAGATTATAATCCATCAAAAAACGTAGAGCCTAAATTTTAAAATTTCCCTTGACTAAATGAGTAAAATATATTATAATAATTTTTGCAGTCTTGAGGGCCCATAGCTCAGTCTGGTCAGAGCCACCGGCTCATAACCGGTCAGTCCTAGGTTCAAATCCTAGTGGGCCCACCATTTTATTTGTTATATATTTTCAGAATTTTTTGTCTTTAATGAGCTATTATATTTATTTTCTATTTTTTCCCTTTTTTAAATAAAATGCTTTTTGATATATTTTATCAGCTCTCTGAGCCATATTTTTTATTGAATGATTTTCTGCAAATTCATAAGCATTTCCCCCAATTTTTTTACGTTTATCACTATTTTCCATCAGCTCAACTATTTTATTGCCCCATTCTGAGACTTCTTCCTTTGTTTTATAACCATTTTCACCATTCTTTATCACATCCTCAATACCGCTCGAACGAACTGCAACTACAGGATTTTCCCCTGCCATAGCTTCTAATAAAACCATACCCTGAGTTTCAGATTTAGATGCAAAAATAAATAGGTCTGCCAGCATGTAATATTTACTAATTTTTTGATTGTCAACTAATCCTAAAAGTTCTATATACTTTTCTAAATTATTTTCTTCAATATAATTCTTTATATTTTCCTTTTCTCCACCCTCACCTGCAAGCAGTAAT
>CAZSTU010000029.1:0-15715 GCA_964609745.1 uncultured Halanaerobiaceae bacterium | reverse complement strand
GATACTGCTAGCCTGTTAAATGTCCTATCTACCTACAGGCTTCGGCAGATAGTTAGCCTGATTTGTATGACACCTGACTGACTGCCCAGGCTACAGCCAACCAGGCGTTAGCTGTCTGCTTTACGCAGCAGCTAAAGCGTAATCGTTATCGTTTGCAGATAACTTTAGTCCCAGTGTTTTACGTGTGAAAGGGGTCCACGGCCCGCTTCTGAGGGATTCACCATATAGGCGAAGCCGAAACACCCCCCAAAAAGTTATTTCCTTTTTCGCGTATAATATTATAACGTATAAAAAGATGGTTGTGAATCTTTTTTTCTAATTTTAGTATTTTCCCTTCATCCGGTCCTTATATGCCTTCTCGATCTCCCGCTGTGCTGTCTTTTTGGCAATATCTCGCCTTTTATCCCTGACATTTTTACCCTTTGCCAGAGCTAATTCAATCTTGGCCAGATTATTGTGGAGATAAACAGAAAGGGGTATAAGGGTATATCCCTTCTGTTTTGTCAAACCTATTAAACTTCTTATCTGATTTTTGCGCAACAGCAGTTTGCGTACCCTTTCCGGATCGTGGTTGTATCTATTACCCTGTTTATAAGGGCTTATATGCATATTATAAAGAAAAACTTCACCATTCTCTACCAGCGCAAAACTATCCTTGAGATTCACTTTTCCCTCTCTAATGGACTTGATCTCAGTCCCTTTGAGAATTATACCTGCTTCATAGGTATCCTCTATATGATAGTCGTGTTTTGCCTTTTTATTACGGGCAATGACTCTGATATCATCTTTCTGAGCCATTATCCTCCCCCCTTATTCGTGCAGACTCTCATTCATACAATATTTATTATACCATCTTTTGAATTCATATTAAACCCTGTATATATATAACTTTTTGCAGTGATAAAAGATATATCAATCAAGGGGGAGAAAATCCAGCTTCCTTTCATCAAGATCTACTCTGGATACTTTAACCTTAACTTCATCACCTATTTGATACATCTTCTTTGTCCTTTCCCCGATCAAAGCATGCTGTTCAGGTTGATAATGATAATAATCATCGGTTAAATCCTCTACATGTACCAGTCCTTCTACTGTATTATCCAGCCTGACAAAAAATCCAAAACCGGTTATACCACTTATAATACCGGTATATTTATAACCAATTTTGTCTTCCATGAATTCAATCTTTTTGAGATCAACTGAATCTCTTTCTGCCTCCATGGCCAATCTTTCTCTAAACGAACAGTGATCGGATACCCTGGATACCTGATTTTCCAGTTCTTCCCGGCGCTGCCCCTCAATAACACCTTTTTCTAAGACTTCCTTTATTATACGGTGAATCATCAAGTCCGGATAACGCCTTATAGGAGAGGTAAAATGAGTATAATAATTTAATCCAAGACCAAAATGGCCGATATTTTTCTCAGAATATATGGCCTTTTTCATAGAACGGAGCAATACATGTTCTATGATATTTTCTTCGGGTTCTCCCTGGATTTTTTCCAGTATCTCCTGCAGAGACCGGGGATGTACACCATTTTTTACACCCTTAAGATGATATCCAAAGTTATGGATAAATTCATTGAATTCATGCATCCTGTCCAAATCAGGTTCATCATGAACTCTGTATATAAAAGGATATTCCTGCCAGTACATGGTTTCAGCAATAATTTTATTGGCTGCAATCATAAACTCTTCTATCAACTGTTCCGGTATACCATGTTTTCTTTTTTTGAGCTCAATGGGTTTACCATTTTCATTTAAAATTACCTTTACTTCCTGAAAATCAAAATTAATACTGCCCACAGCAAAACGATCTTTGCGCAGTTCTTTTCTCAATCTATTCATCAATTCCAGCTGTGAATTAAAATCACTGTATTTGTTAATGGTGGTTTCTTTTTCTTGCACAAGTATTTCCCTTACCTCATTATATGTCAGGCGGTGATTGGTTTTAATTATACTCCGGGTAATCTCATGATCAAGTATCTCTAGAGGCTGTAGTTGATAATCTATAAATACCGACAAGGCCAGCCTTTCTTCATGGGGATTGAGACTGCAGATACCGTTTGACAGTCTTTCCGGTAACATCGGAATTACTCTATCCACCAGATAAATACTTGTTCCCCTTTGAAAAGCCTCTTTATCCAGCGGGCTTCCCTCACGAACATAGTGACTTACATCAGCAATGTGAACTCCTAGTCTTACTTTGTTTTTTCCCAGTTTTTCAATGGAAACAGCATCATCAAGGTCCTTTGCATCAGCTCCATCAATTGTCACCATGGGAAGATCTCTAAGATCTCTTCTATCCATTTTTTCTTTCTCGGAAATAGTAAGGGGTATTTTTTCTGCTTCACGCTTTACCTCAGCCGGAAACTGTCTTGGTAAATCGAGTTGCCGAATTATTGATTCAATGTCAACACCTGCATCTCCTTTATCACCAAGAATTTCTATTATTTTACCTTCAGGATTGCGCTTGTTCTCCGGCCAGCGGACAATACGGGCCACCACCTTTTGCCCCTGTTTGGCTCCCTTCAACTTTTCTTTTGGGATAAAAATGTCAGAATATATGCGTGGATTATCAGGAACAACAAAACCAAAATATTTACTTTTATCAAGACTTCCTACTACTGTTTTATTTGCCCTTTCGATAATTTCTACAACTTCTCCTGCATCCTTTTTGCCGCGACTTTTAGGTAATACTCTTAAAAAAACTTTATCATTATGCATGGCCCCATTCATATTTTCGGGACTGATAAAAATATCTTCTCTCTGTGGATCTTCAGGAACTAAAAAACCAAAACCCCGTGGGGTTTTATCGATCCTTCCCGGAATCAAATTAAATTTTTCAGGAATCCCATACTGTCCCGCATTATTCATGACAATTGAGCCTTCTTTAACCAGTTCAGACAATAAATCATTAAACTCACTTTTTTGATCAGAATTAATACCAAATTGCTGACAGAGTTCTTCAAATGTCAGCGGTTTATCAGCATCATTCTGTAAAAAAGATAAAACTTTTTTTCTAGCACTCATAAATTATATACATCCTTTAAAAAATCATTTATTTTAGTTAAATCGATCATTATTCTTCATTATTTATTATACTTCTTCCACCAAAACACTATACAAATATTACAGTCCCAGTTCATCAGAGATAGATTGCATGGCTTCTAAGGCCAGACCAACAAATTCTTCCAGTTCCAGACCCATTTCACTACATGAGGCTATAACTTCCCTATCCGCTCCTTTAGCAAAGGAACTTTCTTCATACCTGTTCATTACAAATTCTGTATCAACTGCATCCAGTTCCTTCTCAGGGTGAATTAAAGCAGCCGCAACAATCAGCCCGGTAAGAGGATCACTGGCATAAAGCGCCTTATCCATTAAAGTTTCTCGCGGTAGATCATGTACATCATTATGCACTTTTACAGCATGCACTAAATCTTCAGGTAGTCCAAACTCTTCTAAAATACGGGCCCCCACCAGACTGTGTCTTTCAGGATCATCCTGAGTTTCCTCATAATCAATATCATGCAAAAGTCCAGCCAGTCCCCACTTTTCTACATCTCTATCAAAATATTCAGCCAGTCTTTTCATAACAGCCTCTACAGCAAGACAGTGTTTTACCAGATTATCCTGCTTAATATTTTCTTTGACCATATCCAGTGCTTTTTCACGATCCATCAATTCAGTCATTTTAATACCTCCTGATTAATTTTTTGCTTCAGCCTGCATAAATTTTGCCTCTGCAGTAGCAAGTATTTTACCCTTTTTATTTTTCAATTCGGCTTCTGTATAATAAAGCTTTTTATAATTATCCGTAATCTTACCGGTAATTAACAATTTCTCACCAATTTTTACTGGTTCTTTAAAGCGTGTTTTTAGTTCGGCCGTTACAGCCGGTATTTCATTTAATTCCAGTACTTTGGCCATAGCCTCATCCAGTAATGTACTGACAAGACCGCCGTGCATCATACCATTATAGCCCTGATGTTCTGGAGAGGGTATAAAGGTCGTTTCTGCTGTACTGTCATCTACTAGCTCAAATTCAAGGCCCAGAGAAATTGGATTATCCTTACCACAGGCAAAACACATATCAGCTCCATCCAATTTCATCTTTGTATATCCTCCTTTTGTTATTTTTTTACTTTATTTTAAAAATGCCGCCAGCAAACCGGGATACTCCCGGCACTGGCGACCATCATGTAATAGTACATTTATTAACCAGCTATATTATAAAAAAAGTGGTGCAAATACCAGAGAAACTATTGTCATTAACTTAATTAAAATATTGAGAGAGGGTCCAGAAGTATCCTTAAATGGATCACCAACTGTATCTCCCACTACAGAAGCAGCATGTGTCTCGGTACCCTTTCCACCATAATTTCCTGCTTCAATGTATTTTTTGGCATTATCCCAGGCTCCACCGGCATTAGACATCATAATAGCCATTAATACTCCGGAGGTCAGGGCTCCACCGAGAAGACCACCCAGAGCTCTAGGACTCCACAGACCAACAACTATGGGAACTATAACTGCCAGCAATCCGGGAAGAACCATCTCCCTCAGGGCAGCTTTAGTACTTATATCGACACATTTCCTGTGATCAGGTTTTGTTTCACCCTTCATAATACCGGGCATTTCCTTAAATTGACGCCTTACTTCTTCAATCATTTCAAAGGCAGCATTACCAACAGCCTTCATGGTTATTGAAGAGAACAGGAAGGGTAACATAGCGCCAATGAAAAGACCAATAATTACGTTGGGTTCAGTTAAACTAATGGATTCCAGTTTGACCGCTTCTGAAAAGGCGGCAAAGAGAGATAGTGCTGTTAGAGCTGCAGAACCTATGGCAAATCCCTTGCCAATAGCAGCTGTAGTATTACCCACTGCATCCAGGCGATCAGTTCTATCTCTGACAACCTCTTCCAGTTCAGCCATTTCAGCAATACCACCGGCATTATCTGAAATAGGACCATAAGCATCAACTGAAAGTGTCATTCCGGTAGTGGCCAGCATACCAACAGCAGCCATAGCTATACCATAAAGGCCGCCTAAATTATAGGAAATAAAAATAGCAATAGCAATGACCAGTATGGGGAACATTGTACTTTTCATCCCTACGGAAAGACCACTGATAATATTGGTAGCTGCCCCTGATTGAGACTGTTCGGCAATGCTCTGTACAGGTTTATAATGATCTGATGTATAATATTCTGTTATTCTTCCAATCAAAATACCGGCAATTAGTCCGGCAGTAATGGCCCAGAAAACACCCCAGTCAGCAATTAGATAATTAACCAAAAATGCTGCACCAATCAAAGTTAAAAGAGCACTAATATTGGTGCCTCGCTCCAGAGCTCGGGCGGGGTTTTTCCCTTCCTTTACCCTGACAAAACGGGTGGCTATAATAGAAGCAAAAATACCTACTGCAGCCAGAAGCAGTGGAAGTAACACGTGATCAGTACTGAGTACAGTTCCCAGAGTCATGGCAGCTACAATAGAGCCTACATATGATTCAAAAAGATCGGCTCCCATACCAGCCACATCTCCAACATTATCACCAACATTATCAGCAATAACAGCTGGATTACGGGGATCATCTTCGGGTATCCCTGCTTCAACCTTACCGACAAGATCTGCCCCAACATCAGCAGCTTTGGTGTAAATACCTCCACCAACACGGGCAAAAAGTGCTATGGAACTGGCTCCAAAGGCAAATCCTCTGATATATTCCACATTATTAGTAAAAATTATGTATAATATCCCGAGTCCAAGTGTGCCGAGTCCCACAACCGACATCCCCATAACGGTTCCACCGGAAAAAGCCACATCCAGAGCTTCATTAAGGCTGCTTCGGGCAGCATTAGTAGTTCGGGCATTAGAGTTGGTAGCAATTTGCATACCAAAAAAACCGGCCAGTCCGGAAAAAATGGCTCCCAGTACAAAAGAAATTCCTGTCTGCCAGCCCAGACTGGGTACAAAAGTCATAATTACAGCAACAATTATAACAAATATAGAAAGAATGCGGTATTCCCTGCCTAAAAAGGCCATTGCTCCCTCATTAATTGCTTCTGATAATTCCACCATTCTTTCTGTACCCTTATCTGCTTTTCTAACTTTTTTTACCAGATAAAGGGCAAAAAGCAGGGCAATTACTCCTGCCAGTGGTACATACATATTCATTGTTGTTCTTCCTCCTTTTGAGCAAATTGTTTTGAATATACTGAACTTCATATGTTATAAGAAAAAAAGATATAAGCCCCTCCAGACCATTATTTATATCTTCGGGTTCAGGGGCTGTTTATGCTGAAATTAAAGAATACCCAGTATAAGGGAGTTAACCATAAATATAATTGCCAAAACTGTGGTAAGTTTACTTAACTTTTCATCAAGTCCCTTACTTTTACCAAAAAAGGTGCTGGCTCCACCATCAATAACTCCTGATAAACCGGCACTTTTACCGGACTGTAATAAAATCCCTACTACAAGACCAACTGATACCAGGAAATGAAAAATTTTCAAAGCAAACATGCTGGACACTCACCCCCTACTGTGGCTTAATTCTATTCTCCTTAATCATTTTAACATACCTCCAGTAAAAAAACAATTATCAGAGAAAATTATTGGGATTAATTAAGGGGAGGTTTAAAACCTCCCCCGGGGCATATCAATTTATTAATTTATTTTAGATTATAAAAGGCGTCTTCACCGGCAAATTCTGCTGCTTCTCCCAGCGCTTCTTCTATTCTCAATAATTGATTATATTTTGCCACCCTTTCACTGCGAGCCGGAGCACCAGTCTTGATCTGACCGGTATTAAGACCTACTACTAAATCAGATATTACTACATCTTCTGTCTCACCTGATCTATGAGAAATAACTGAAGTATAGCCGGCCTCAGAAGCCATGCGAATTGTTTGTAGTGTCTCTGTTAGAGTACCTATTTGATTTACTTTTATTAAAATTGAATTGCTGGCGCCTTCATCAATTCCTCTAGCAAGTCTTTCCGTATTTGTTACATAAAGATCATCACCGACAATCTGTATTCTATCTCCAAGTCTGTCTGTGAGTTTTGACCAGCCCTTCCAGTCATCTTCAGCCAGTCCATCTTCCAGAGAGATTATAGGATATTTATCTACCAGTTTTTCATAATAATCGATCATTTCCTCTGCAGTTTTTTCTACACCTTCACCCTTTAACACATATTTTCCATCTTTATAAAATTCAGTGGCAGCGGCATCAATTGCCAGTTTGACTCCATCTCCGGGAACATAACCTGCCTTTTCAATTGCTTCAATTATTACCTGTAATGCCCTTTCACTGGAATCAAGATCAGGGGCAAAACCTCCCTCATCTCCAACACCCGTGCTCAAACCACGCTCCTGTAATACAGACTTTAATTGATGATAAATTTCAGAGCCGACTCTAAGCGCCTCAGCAAAATTAAGCACACCCACAGGCATAATCATAAATTCCTGGAGGTCAACATTATTATCGGCATGTTCACCACCATTTAAAATATTCATCATGGGTACGGGCAGTGTCCGGGCATTAACTCCACCCAGATAATTGAAAAGATAAGTGTCAGTAGCAGCTGCTGCTGCTTTGGCTGTTGCCAGCGATATTCCTAGAATAGCATTTGCTCCCAGTTTACCTTTATTTTCGCTTCCGTCCAGCTCTATCATCTTCCTGTCTATAAGGGCCTGGTCCCGGGCATCATAACCAATAAGCTCCGGTCCCAGAACTTCATTTATATTATGAATTGCATTGCGTACTCCTTTGCCAAGATAACGTTCTTCATCATTATCACGAAGTTCAACAGCTTCATATGCTCCTGTTGAAGCACCCGAAGGTACTGCTGCTCTTCCGCGGAAACCATCCCCCAGTACAACGTCCACCTCTACTGTAGGATTACCGCGGGAATCAAGAATTTCACGTCCGTAAATATCAATTATGGTTGTATCCACCATATTATTCCTCCTTTACTATAAGTGATTTCCCGGTCATTTCTTCCGGGGGTTTTATACCAAGTATATCCAGTATTGTTGGAGCTATATCAGCAAGTTTGCCCTCTCTTAATTCTACATCTTTGGGGCCACCAATATAGGCCAGTGGCACCCTGTTTGAAGTATGGGCCGTAAAAGCACCACCCTCAGGATCATACATTTTCTCACTATTACCGTGATCTGAGGTCAAAAGTACCTGACCACCTTTTTCCACAATCCTGGATATAACTCTGGCAACACATTTATCCAGTGCTTCTATGGCAGTCACAGTAGCCTCAAAATCACCGGTGTGCCCCACCATATCGGGATTGGCATAATTTAATATAATTACATCATATCTGTCATCTTTTAGCCTTTCCAGTAAAGCATCTGTTACTTCAAAGGCACTCATTTCCGGCTGGTGATCATAAGTATCGATCTGAGGAGAAGGAATTAACTTCCTGTCTTCACCGGGATTTGGCTTTTCCACACCTCCATTGAAAAAGAAGGTAACATGGGCATATTTTTCTGTTTCAGCAATCCTCAGCTGTTTTAGATCATTTTTGCTTAAAACATCTCCCAGACCATTTTTAATTTTCTGTGGTGGAAAGGCAACCGGCAGATCATATTCTTTGTCATATTGTGTCATACATACATAATAGAGATCTTCTGGATGATTATCTGATCTATTAAATTGATCAAATTCTTCTAAGGCCAGGGCTCTTGTTATCTGTCTGGCCCTATCAGCTCTAAAGTTATAGAAGATAACACTATCCCCATCATCTATACTTCCCTCTTCATTGATAACAGTGGGAAGAATAAACTCATCATTTTCTCCGCGCTCATAGGAGCTCTCAACCGCGGAAATGGGGTCCTTAGCCTTTTTGCCTTCTGCATCAACAAGTGCCTTATATGCTTTTTTAGTCCTATCCCAGCGATTATCACGATCCATAGTATAATAACGACCACTGACAGTGGCAATCTCCCCCACACCTATATCTTCTATTTTGTCCTCAAGCTCATCTATATATTCTTTTGCACTCTGTGGTGGGGTATCCCGACCATCAGTAATGGCGTGTATATATACTTTATCAATTCCTTTTTTATCCGCCATCCTTAAGAGACCAAAAAGATGACGAATATGACTGTGGACTCCTCCATCAGACAGCAGTCCCAGCAGGTGTAGTTTGCTATTATTTTCTTTAACCTGTTTTACAGCATTCTTTATTTCCGGTATATCAGCAAGCTTTTCTTCAGCTACTGCCTTATTTATCCGGGTGTAATCCTGATAGACTATACGACCGGCGCCAAGATTAAGATGGCCTACCTCTGAATTACCCATCTGTCCTTCCGGTAAGCCAACATCTTCACCTGAAGCGCCCAGAGTTGTGTAAGGA
The DNA here is from genome assembly GCA_964609745.1 of uncultured Halanaerobiaceae bacterium. GTDB lineage: Bacteria > Bacillota > Halanaerobiia > Halanaerobiales > DATFIM01 > CAZSTU01. The sequence continues at coordinate 6,330 of CAZSTU010000029.1, read as the reverse complement.
TTTTCAGCAAATAATTTATCAAGCACCGGTGTATCTGCAGCAGCATAAGCATTGCCTTCTTCTTTATCAGAAAGTCCCAATCCATCCAGTATAATTAGTGCAAGAGGTTTTGGGCGGGTCATTACTATCACCCCTTATTCATATATTTAAAAACCTTTGATTACTCCGGCAAATGATTCGGCATCAAGACTGGCTCCACCAACAAGTGCTCCGTCTATATCACTTTCCTGCATAAATTCAGCTATATTATGTGGTTTGACACTACCACCATATTGTATTCTCACTTTTTCTGCGGTACCGGGATAAATATCAGCAATAACCTCCCTGATATAGGAGATTACTCTATTGGCTTCTTCAGAAGAGGCTGACTCACCACTGCCTATAGCCCAGAGAGGTTCATAGGCAATAACCAGCTGACTTACCTGATCTGTCTCAAGACCGGCCAGTGCAGTTGTGATCTGAGATTTTACCTTTTTTTCGGTTTTTCCGGCTTTTCTTTCCTCCATACTTTCACCAACACAGATTATTGGTTTAATATTGTGAGAAAAAGCTGCCTTTACCTTTCTGTTCACACGCTGGTCTGTCTCTGCAAAATACTGTCTTCTTTCTGAATGTCCAATAATTACATAATCAATACCTATTTCCTCCAGCATGGAACCTGAAATCTCACCTGTGTATGCTCCACTTTCTTCCCAGTGCATATCCTGAGCTCCTACTTTAATGTTACTATCCTCTGTCAACTGCAGTGCTCTAAGAAGATTAACAGCAGGAGGGCAAACAGCAATCTCTACATCATCTACCCCCTCTACCTTTTGCTTTAGATTATCAATTAAGTCAACAGTCTCCGCAAGAGTTTTATTCATTTTCCAGTTTCCCGCTATAAAAGGCTGGCGCATATTTACCCTCCTTTTTATTCTTTTTCGTTATTTTCAACATTACTTTCAATATCATCAATGGCGTTGACTCCCGGCAGTTCCCTGCCTGCCAGAAAGTCCAGTGATGCTCCACCACCGGTTGATATATGACTCATTTTATCTTCCAGTCCGGCCTGTTTTACAGCTGCAGCAGATTCACCTCCACCAATGATGGTGACGGCTTCTTCAGCTTCAGCCAGATATTCAGCTAAAGTATTGGTTCCTCTGGCAAATTCTTTCATTTCAAAAACACCTATGGGACCATTCCAGGTGATAGTTTTAGCCTCAGAAATAATCTCTTTATAATTTTTAAGTGTTGCCGGGCCACCACTATCCAGAATCTCCCAGTCAGGTGGAATACTGTCCACACTAACCACCTTGTGGGTTGCGTCTTCTTTGAATTCATCGGCAACTACTACTTCTTCTGGCAGTACTATTTTTACACCCTTTTCTTCAGCTTCTTTCATTAATTCCCGGGCCAGTTCTACCATATCTTCTTCTACCAGAGACTCACCAACTTCATATCCCTTAGCCAGCAGGAATGTATTGGCTATACCACCACCTACCAGCAGATAATCCACTCTATCTAAAAGCTGCCTGATTGCTTCCATTTTATCGGATATTTTAGCACCACCCATTATGGAAACAAAGGGGTGAGCCGGGTTGTCCACTGCCTTGCTCAGCGCATTAAGTTCACGCTGCATCAAAAAACCGGCTGCTGTGGGTAAATGCTGAGCTACTCCCACATTTGAGGCATGAGAGCGGTGTGCTGTGCCAAATGCATCATTAACAAAAACATCTGCCAGTCCGGCCAGCTCAGATGCAAATTCAGGATCATTTTTCTTTTCACCTGCATGAAAGCGGGTGTTTTCCAGTAAAAGCACCTCTCCTTCTTCTAGCTGTGAAACCGCCTCTTTAACCTCATCACCTATACAGTCATCAACCTTTTTTACTTCCTGATTGAGGGCATTGGCCAGTTCCCCGGCCACTGGATCCATCCTTAAGTCTTCATCCACTTCTCCCCCGGGACGACCGAGGTGGGACATCAATATAACCTTTGCCTTTTCATTAATCAAATATTCAATGGTAGGAAGGGCGGCCTGAATACGAGTATCATCGGCCACCTCCCCCGCCTTTAATGGAACATTAAAATCCACTCTAACCAGTGTATTTTTACCTTTAAAATCCATATCTTTCAGTTTCTTTTTTACCATAACTACCACCCCGTTTTCTTTAAAGTCCTTTTTCTTTCATCAGCAGTGCCAGATCTACTACCCTGGAAGCATAACCAAATTCATTATCATACCAGGAAAGCACCTTAACCTGATTACCACCTATCACCCTTGTGTGATTGGGATCATATATTGAAGAACGGGGGTCACCGACATAATCACGGGAAACAAGGGGTTCTTCTCCATATCCGAGTATACCTTCCATATCACCTTCAGCGGCCTCTTTCATCGCTTCATTGACATCTTCAACAGTTACATCTTCATTCAGATCAGCTACCATATCTACCAGAGACCCGGTAGGAGTGGGTACACGAACAGCCATACCGTCAAGTTTTCCTTCCAGTTCAGGCAGAACCAGGGTAACTGCCTTGGCTGCACCGGTTGTTGTGGGGACAATATTTTCTGCAGCAGAACGCCCCCGGGTTATCTTCTTCCATTTATAGGGACCATCAAGGATATTCTGACTTGTTGTATAAGAATGAATGGTTGTCATTAATCCTTTCTTTAAACCAAACTTGTCATTAAGTACTTTTGCCACTGGTGCAAGGCAATTTGTTGTACAGGAAGCATTGGAGACAATATCGTGTTCGGACGGGTCATATTTTTCATCATTAACCCCCAGTACTACTGTCAAATCTTCATTGTCGGCAGGAGCAGTAATTAAAACTTTTTTGGCTCCAGCTTCAATATGTTTTTCGGCATCTTCACCATCACGGAAAAGACCGGTAGCTTCCACAGCAACTTCAACTCCCAGCTCATCCCAGGGGAGATTTGCCGGATCTTTTTCACTGTAAACTTTAATTTCTTTACCATCTACAATAATACTGTTTTCTGTATGATCTACTTCAGCCTCAAAAGTCCCCTGACTGCTGTCATATTTGAGAAGATAGGCAAGTGTTTTGGGGTCTACCAGATCATTAATTGCTACAAAATCTACATCCGGGTTATCATAAGCACTGCGCAGTACTGACCTTCCAATTCTACCGAAACCATTGATACCAATTTTTACACTCATATTTATCACCCTCCATTTTTTTGATGATTTATTTAAAGCCTAAATGGCTTTTCTCCTGTGAAAAAGTTATTACTACTTAGAAGACAATTCTATAATCTGTCTGGCTGTCTTTTCGTCAGTTATCAATAAATCCTGATATCTGGAAGATACTGCAGCAATTATCGCTCTAGCCTTTTCCCGGCCGGCAGCAACTGCTATCACCTTTTCTACCCCGGGCAGATCTTCCAGGCTAATGCCAACACTTGTGGTGGAATATACTATCTCTCCCTCTCGGTTAAAATAATATCCAAAAGATTCACCGACAGCACCTCTATCTTCCAATTCCTGAATCTGTTTGGGAGACATATTCCTTCTTTCGGCCATTTTCCTGGCACTTCCAACACCATGAAGTAATACATTTGCCTTTTTTAAAAGTTGCAATGTTTTTTGAATTGATGGTTCCAGTGTTATTCTATCTATATTTTCTTCTTTGATATTATCAGGTATATGTAGCAGACAGTACTTCCCGCCAAGTTTTTTGGCTATCTTGGCTGCAATAGTATTGGCCTGAATCTCCACATCTTCCCCCAGACCACCTCTGCCCGGTACAACAGTTATTTGGTTTTCACCACGCCGGGGCTGCATGGCTTCTGCCACCCGGGCCAGGGTAGATCCCCCGGTTACAGCCAGAATATCTTCATCTTCAAGTAAATTTTTTATAAAACGGGCCGTAAATCTGCCAATTTCCTTTTTTACACTGTCATAGCCAAGGTTGCCGGGAACAATCATTATCTCTTCCAGACCGAGATAATTTTTCAGCCTGTTTTCAAGTTCAGTAAGGTTTTTTATTTCTTTAATATAACTATCCAATTCACGCAAAAAGGCCCTTCCCACTGCTGTCAGCTTTGTCCCTGCACGGGAAACTTCAATCAACCCCCTGCTGCGCAAAAACTCCAGCTCATTACGGGCCTCCCTTTCACTGATCTCTACAAGTGAGGCCAGAGTTCTCCGGCCCACAGGCTGATTATAATAGATATTTCTTAATATAGTATACCTAAGTTCTGCTAAACTTATCAGTTCCGGCACAATTTTCTCCTGTATTTTAAATAAATACCTCATTTTTATCTCTCCTCCGGCGGGACATAAAATATCCTGCAGGAACAAAATTGTCCCGGAAAGGGTAAAGTTTATTTCTATTCTGTCCTTAATTATAACATAATAAAATTAAAATGCAAAAAAATCCATTAATTATTTATATCTGCGTTTCAATGAAGACGGGATTCCCAGTTCATTACGATATTTGGCCACTGTCCTGCGTGATAATTTCATACCCTCATTTTCCTCTAAAAGATCTGCCAGCTTTTGATCACTGTAGGGAGACTCAGGATTCTCATTATCTATATACTCTTCTAGCATAGCTTTAATACTGACAGATGAAATATTATTTATACCACTTGTAAAAAAGAACTTCATTTCAAAAAGTCCCTGTGGAGTTTGAATATATTTTTCGCTGGTTGCCCGGCTAACCGTGGATTCATGCATCTCAATCTCATCTGCAATCTCCTGCATTGTCATTGGTTTTAAATATTTTACTCCCCGCCGTAAAAATTCTTCCTGTTTATCAATAATAGCTCTGGTAATTCTGTAAACAGTTATACGTCGGTGTTCAATACTTTTAATTAACCACAGAGCAGATTTAAATTTATCTTTTAAAAACTGGTGGGTTTCACTCCCCCTGGTCTTTTGCATCATTCGATAATACTGAGGATTAATTCTTAATACTGGACTGGCCTTCTGGTTTATTACTATTACAAATTTCCCCTTTACTTCCTTTATGACAATATCAGGAGTAATGTATTTTGTATCTGTTTCCGTACTGAAAGCAGAGGCAGGTCTTGGATTAAGCGATTTTATTAGATTAATCGCCCCTTTAACTTTTTTTTCTTCTTTCCCAACATTTTTTATTATACTGCTGTAATCTTTATCAACGAGTAATTCAAAATGCTCACTGACAATTTGCTCTGCCAGGCTGGTATTGAGAATCAAACTATCCAGCTGAATTAAAAGACTTTCTTTGAGGTCACGGGCAGCAACACCGATGGGATCGAGACGCTGAATTTTTTTTAATACAGATTTAACTTTTTCAGTAGAATATGAAGTACATTCTGAGATTTCCTTTATGGGTAATGAAAGGAAACCATCCTGATCCAGACAACCTATAATATATGTCCCCAGTTCCATTTCATTTTCAGAGAGTATTTGATAAAGTTGATTTTCCAGATGTTCACGCAAATTGGGACGATAACTCACAAAATTTTCATAATTATAATCATCATTATTATTTTTTACAGGTGATGAATGGGAGCGAGATGTGTATTGGTTACCTATGCGTTCCTCAAGCTCATCGGGAGAATCATCATCTTCTTTTTCCAGAAGTGGATTTTCTTTCAATTCTTCATCAATATGTTCCTGTAATTCCTGACTCGAATACTGCAGCAACTCTATAGCCATCTGCAGTTGTGGTGTCATGACCAGTTCCTGTTTTTGTTCTAAATTTAAAGTTAAACCTAAATCCATCTTTTACTCCCCTCTTTTTACTACGACTGATTATTATACCCATAGCCGGCAGCAGAAAAAATAACCCTGGCCAGCTTTTCTGGATCATGTCTTATATATCCTTCCTCTGTCAGGAGATTACCTTCCAGCAGATTAATATTTTCTTTTTCTAATTTTTCATGATCAACCTGAACGGGAAAGGCACCTTCATGCTTATAGCGGCGAGCAAGTTCCTCAGATCCCGGTTCATTATTTATTATAATATAGTCAAATATATTACCACCAACATGTCGTTTAATTGCCTTTAAATGATCACCTGCCGTATAACCGGTTGTCTCTCCAGGCTGAGTCATAACATTACAAACATAAATTTTGACGGCCCGAGACCGCCTTATTTCCTGTACAATCCCTTTGACAAGAAGATTGGGTAATATACTTGTGTAAAGACTTCCCGGTCCGACCACAATTATATCAGCATTTCTAATGGATTCCACTGCATCAAACGTTGGACGACAATCAGGGGGATCAAGATAAACTTCTTTGATTTCCTTCCCCTTAATGGGAATCTGTGATTCACCCATTTGTTCACTTTGATCTAAATAAACAGCCCCAAGCCTTACATTCTCATTTGTGG
>CAZSTU010000028.1:0-15729 GCA_964609745.1 uncultured Halanaerobiaceae bacterium | reverse complement strand
GGGCTACAGTGCCCTCCAGTATCTTTAGCAGAGCCTGCTGTACACCTTCACCGGAAACATCCCTTGTTATTGAAGGATTTTCCGATTTGCGGGCTATTTTATCAATCTCATCGATATATATTATCCCTCTTTCTGCTTTTTCTATATCATAATCAGCAGACTGTATCAATTTCAATAAGATATTTTCTACATCTTCACCCACATAACCAGCCTCTGTGAGTGAGGTAGCATCTGTAATGGCAAATGGTACATCAAGTATCCGGGCCAGTGTCTGAGCCAGCAGGGTTTTACCACAGCCGGTAGGCCCGACCATTAAAATATTACTTTTTTGTAATTCTACATCATCTATTTTCATATCTGAATTAACACGTTTATAATGGTTGTAAACTGCCACAGACAGAGTCTTTTTTGCTCTTTCCTGTCCTATAACATACTGATCTAGAATATTTTTGATTTCCCTCGGTTTTGGAATACTTTGTAGCGAAAATTCCAGATCATCATTCAGTTCTTCTTCGATGATCTCATTACATAGCTCAATACATTCATCACAGATATATACTCCTGGACCGGCTACTAATTTTCTAACCTGTTCTTGAGTTTTTCCACAAAAAGAGCACTTTAATTGCCCTTTTTCATCACCAAATTTAAACATTATATCACCTCTTAAATTGAGTTACTCCTCTTTTTGCAGACTATTACGGGAGATAACTTCATCTATTATACCATATTCAACTGCCTCTTCTGCTGTCATAAAATAATCCTTTTCTACGTCTTCAGCAATTTTCTCCGCAGGTTGACCGGTGTGTTCGCTTAAAATTTCATTGAGAGTTTCCCGAATTCTCATTAATTCTTGAATATGAACCTCAGCCTCTGTAGCTTTGCCGCGTATTCCACCGGCGGGCTGATGAATCATAACACGTGAATAAGGTAGTCCATATCTCTTGCCCTCTTCACCGGCTGCCAGAAGTAGTGCACCGGCACTTGCTGCCTGGCCCATACCAATTGTGACAACATCAGGTTTAATATACTGCATTGTGTCATAAACAGCAAGAGCAGCAGTTACCGAACCTCCCGGACTATTTATATAAAGAAAGATATCTTTATCAGGATCATCAGCCTCCAAAAATAGCATCTGAGCTATAACTAAATTGGCAAGATTGTCATTAATTTGATTACCCAGAAATATAATTCTATCCTTTAACAGACGGGAATAAATATCATAAGAACGCTCCCCTCTGTTAGTCTGTTCTACAACCATTGGTACTAAACCACTCATGATTATCTCCTCCTTAAATCATTATTCCCTTCATAGTTAAATTTAAACATTCAAAACTTACATTGTTTTAAAATCTTTTAATTATTTTCCTTTAAGAAATCCATTGCTTTTTGTATTCTCAGACTTTCCTTTAGACCATCCAGTTGTCCCTGCATCTGCATGATGGCCTTAACCTGTTCTTTATCCTGGTCGTTTTGTTCAGCAATTTCTTCTATCTGTTCATCAATCTCATCTTCCTCTATTTCAATATCTTCTACCTCTGCTATTGCCTCCAGAATCAAATTATTTTTTGCCTGCTTTTCTGCAGTTTCTCTATTTTCTTCACGCCATCCTTCTTCTTCCATACCCATATAGTTTAGATAATCATCAATTTCCATTCCCTGAGCTGAAATATTATAGCTTAAATTCTGATACATTTTATCAAGTTCATTATCTACCAGTTTCTCGGGTATTTCAACCTCTGTACTTTCAGCAACAGTTTCTAAAATTTCATTTTCATATTTTCTTTCTGTTTCTTCCTCTTTTTGTTCTTTAATTGATTCTCTAATTTCTTCTTTCCATTCTTCCAGACTATCATGTTCACTCGCTTCACTGGCAAATTCATCGTCAAGTTCAGGGAGCTGTTTTTCCTTAATCTCTTTAATATTAACTGTAAAAACAGCATCCTCTCCCGCAAGGTCTTCAGCATTATAGTCTTCAGGGAAGGTAACATCTACTTCTTTTTCTTCACCAACCCGAGCACCAATTAATTGTTCCTCAAAACCGGGAATAAAGGTATTTGAACCAATCTCCAGACTATATTCTTCAGCACTGCCACCTTCAAATGCTTCTCCATCTATTTTGCCTTCAAAATCTATTATAACATGATCGCCTTCCTGTACTTCTTCCCGGTCAACACTTACAAGCTGGCCGTGATGTTCCCTTGTATGTTCTATTCTCTCTTCAACTTCTTCTTCTGTAACCTCTACCTCTTCTTTTTCTATTCCAAGATCAGTATACTGCCCCAGTTTAACTTCCGGCTTCACCTCAACCGTTGCGGTAAAAGTAGCAGGCTCGTCTTCTGCTATATAAAAATCTTCTATATCAGGCTGATCTATCGGTTCAATTTCAGTCTCCTCTACAGCCTCACTGTAACCTTCTGGTATTAATATATCGAGGGCATCTTTATGTAGAACTTCCTTACCATATTTTGCTTCAAGTACTTTACGCGGCACCTTACCCTTGCGAAAACCGGGTAGTTCCACATCTTTAACTACTTTCTTATAAGCCTGTTCCAGGGCCGTATTAACCCGTTCAGGCTCTATTTCAACTTTTAACTCCACTTTATTATTTTCTTTTTGCTCCTTTTTTACATCCATTAACTTTTCCTCCTTAATTTACTTTAAATTTTACTTTTATACACTTATTTTATCTAAACTTCTCCATCAGGGGAGAGTTTTTATAACAGAATATTAATTATCTGATAATTATTTAATAACATATTAATAATAATACATAACAATTACTAATTACAGTAAAATTAATTACTTTAAAAAGAGGCTTAATAATATATTCTACAATTATATTATTTTTCCTTTAAATATTAAAGCGTTAATAATCCCCTAAATATTATAATGTTAATAATCCCCGACTTGGCTCTCGGCCATTATCGGGGTGATTAACAAATGGTGCGAAAGGTGGGATTCGAACCCACACGGGAATAAACCCACTAGATCCTAAATCTAGCGCGTCTGCCAATTCCGCCACCTTCGCACACTTTATTGACATTTCTCAAGACCATGTACAATACTAGCATATCATAAAATTGTTGTCAAGGGGGCAGAACAATAAAATTTTAAATTTAAAGAAGGAATTTGTAGTTTATTATAGAATATATTAATAGATAAAATAGAAAGAATTTATAATAAATTAAAATTAAGGGGAGCCTCAACTGGAGGCTGAGAGGATGTTTAAGCATCGACCCTCATAACCTGATCCTGTTAATACAGGCGTAGGGAACATTATTTTGATCACTCCTCCACTTCCAGTTGCTTCCCCTGTAAAAGGAGGAGTTTTTTTAATGAGCAAAATTAAAGAATATCCAGTAAGATTAATTGCAGAGATTGGAGTTGCAATAGCACTGGCAACTGTTTTAAACTTTATGCCCCTGTGGAAAATGCCCCAGGGAGGATCAATCAGCCTGGAAATGCTTCCTATACTGCTGATTGCTTTGAGATGGGGAGGTAAACCGGGTCTTCTTGCAGGAATAACATATGGACTGGTACAGCTTATAGCAAACCCTTATATTATCCATCCAGTACAATTAATAATGGATTATCCCCTGCCTTATATGATGCTTGGTCTGGCCGGGTTTTTCACCATTACTAAAAGAAACCTGCCCCGGGAAATTAATTATTTTAAGGTTTTAATGGCTCTACTAACAGCAGGACTGGGAAGATTTATCATTCACATTCTATCCGGAGTAGTTTTTTTTGCCAGTTATGCTCCAGAAGGACAAAATGTTTGGATATACTCCATAGTTTACAATGGAAGTTATATTCTGCCCTCTCTTATCCTCTGTTATTTTTTAATTATCCTGCTGCTAAACAAGCTGGTTTTAAGAGAAGATATGAGATAATAAGAATAACGGCCCCCATAAATGGGGGCTTTATCTAATGTCTAAAATGCCTTCTCCCGGTAAAGACCATCGTTAATCCCAGTTCATCTGCTCTGGCTATAACCTGATCATCTCTGATTGACCCCCCGGGCTGTATAATGGCTTTAATACCTTTTTTAGCTGCTTCTTCCACAGCATCCGGAAAGGGGAAAAAGGCATCAGAAGCTACAACTCCACCTTCCTGTCTGCCCTCTGCTTTTCTTCCTGCAATTATCATGGCATCCACTCTACTCATCTGTCCGGCCCCGACTCCGACCAACATTCTATCTTTAGCCATTACTATAGCATTGGATTTGACATGTTTAACAACCTTCCAGCTGAATAATAAATCCTCAATCATCTCATCTGAAGGACTCTTTTTAGTTACAACTTCTATTTCGCTTCTGTTAACAAAGTCAAGATCCCTTTCCTGTACTAAAAGTCCACCTGTTACCTTTTTCATATCAAAACCTGGATTATCCTCATCTATAAATAGTTCACCGGTTCGTAAAATTCTTATATTTTCCCATCTTTTTTTAATTAACTGCAGGGCCTTTTTTGTATATTCAGGAGCAATAACTACTTCAATGAATTTTTCCCCCTTTATCATTTTTTCAGCCACCTCTGTACTTACCCTGCAATTTAGAGCCACAATACTGCCAAAGGCTGACATCGGATCTCCGGCATATGCCCGCTCAAATGCTTTATGGGCCGTATCAGCCACTGCTGTTCCACAGGGATTAGCATGTTTAATAACGGCAGCAGCAGGACTATTTTTGAACTCTTTTATTAATTCCAGCGCCCCATTTGTATCATTAATATTATTAAAAGAAAGTTCTTTTCCATGTAGCTTCTCTGCCGAAGCAAGAGAAGGTTCGTTTATCTCATTTTCCTGGTAAAAAGCTGCCCTCTGGTGGGGATTTTCGCCATATCTGAGATCACCCCATTTTTTGTATTTTAAGCTTATTTTTTCTGGAAATACAACTTCCTGATCATGTTCAACTAAAGAAGTTAAATACTCCTCAATCCTTTGATCATAATTAGCTGTATGAGCAAAGGCTTTTTTTGCCAGGTACTGACGTTTTGCAAAGGGCACTTCTCCCCCGTTATCAGCCATAACCTGCACTATACTATCATAATCTGCCGGGTCAACCACAACAGTGACATCCTGAAAATTTTTGGCTCCGGCCCTGATCATCGTCGGTCCACCTATGTCTATATTTTCTATGGCTTCTGTAAGAGAAACACTGTCCTGAGCAACTGTCTCAGCAAATGGATATAGATTACAGACTACAAGATCAATCAGATCTATTCCCTGTTCTTTTATCTCCCTTAAATGCTTATCATTTTCCCTGGAAGCCAGTAAACCGGCATGAACAGCCGGATGTAATGTTTTGACTCTACCCTTCATCATTTCTGGGTATCCGGTAATTTCATTTATAGGAGTTACCGGTAAACCCGCCCGGGTAATTTTTTCTGCAGTTCCTCCTGTTGAAATAATGGTTACTCCCATCTCAACCAATTCCCTGGCAAATTCAACGATTCCTTTTTTATTGGAAACACTTATTAAAGCCCTTTTTATTTTTTTCATTATTGTTCACCTCCAGAACTAATTATAACTCTTCTATTATGTACTTTTAATCTGTCCTGAGCATAAAGCTTAATGGCCCGGGGATATATTTGATGTTCTTTTTTCAGAATCCGGTGAGAAAGGCTTTTTACAGTATCATCTTCTCGAATCGATACAGCTTCCTGAAGTATAATAGGTCCACTATCCATCCCCTCATCAACAAAATGTATAGTACAACCGCTAACTTTAACTCCATATTCAAGGGCCTGACGCTGGGCATTAAGACCGGGAAACGCAGGAAGCAGTGAAGGACGAATATTCATGATCTGATGTTGATAATTCTGTACAAAATAGGGGGAAAGAAGACGCATAAAACCAGCCAGGACCACCAATTCTACTTCACTTTCCTCCAGTACAGCTATTAATTTTTTTTCATAGGCTTTTTTACCGGGAAAATTTTTGGGATTAATAAAAATGTTTTTGAGATCATGATTTTTTGCTCTCTGCAATGCCCGGGCATTTTCTCGATCACTGATTACAACCTTTATTTCTGCTTTTAAACTTCCCGCCTCTACAGTATCAATTATTGACTGCAGATTACTTCCCCGGCCAGAAGCCAGGACTCCTAGATTTAACATTATACTTCCTCCCTTTTGACTAATAACTACTTCTTTACTATTGAATAATGACCTCTTCTTTGTCATTTGTTATTTCACCAATTAAATATGCTTTTTCCTCAAGTTCTTCGGCTCTTTTTATGATAGTTGCTACTTCATTTTCCTGGACAACAAGAATCATTCCAATTCCCATATTAAATGTCCGAAACATTTCCTTTTGTACTACCTTACCCTTCCGGGAAATTATTTTAAATATTGCTGGTACCGGCCAATTCTCCTTTTCAATTACCGCCTGTATTCCCACCGGTAAAATCCGGGCGATATTTTCAGGCAGGCCTCCACCTGTTATGTGAGCTATCCCTTTGATCTTAAATTCTTTTAAAAGTTGTAAAATGGGTTTCACATAAATACGGGTTGGTTTTAACAACTCTTCACCCAGGGTATTATCCAGCCCCTCAATTTTGTCATTAACACCAAATCCCTCTCCGGCAAAAAATATTTTGCGGACAAGTGAGTAACCATTACTGTGTAATCCATTAGAAGCCAGACCAATAATTTTATCACCAGGCTTTATGGACTGACCCGTAATTACCTGTGAGCGGTCAACCATCCCCACCGCAAAACCGGCCAGATCATATTCCTGAGGCTGATAAAAATCAGGCATTTCTGCTGTTTCTCCACCAATTAAAGCACAATTAGCCTGCCGGCAGCCACAGGCAATACCTTTAACGACCTGACTTAACTGCTCGGGATCCAGTTTTCCGGAAGCCAGATAATCCAGAAAAAAAAGAGGTCTGGCCCCCTGTGATAATATATCATTAACACACATAGCTACCAGGTCAATTCCTATAGTATCATGTTTTCCCATCCGAAAGGCAACCTTAAGTTTGGTACCAACTCCATCAGTTCCAGCTACAAGTACCGGTTCCTCAAATCCGGAGAGATCAGGAGCAAAAAGCCCCCCAAATCCTCCCAATCCATTTAAGACTTCCGGGGTGAATGTTGATTCTACATCATCTTTTATTTTATTTACTACTTCCCGGCCAGTTTCAATATCTACCCCTGCCTCTTTATAGGAAAGACCCATTCTCATAAAACACCTCTCTTTCATCTGTTGTAATTTCAAGGGGATCACTTCCATCAAAACAGGCTGTACAATAACCATAATTATCAGTATCTATTGTCTTTAACAATCCTTTTAGACTCAAATAAGTGAGGGAATCGGCTCCAATATATTCTTTTATTTCTTTTTTCTTTTTTTTCTGAGCAATCAATTCCTTCCGGCGTGAAGTGTCCAATCCATAGTAACAGGGATGGATAACAGGGGGAGAAGAAATGGCCAGGTGTACCTCCCGGGCTCCTGCCTCTCTTATCATTCTGATAATCTGTCTGCTGGTAGTTCCTCTGACAATTGAGTCATCTACCAGTATAACTTTTTTATCCTTAATTATTTCCCTGATTGGATTTAACTTAATTTTTACCTTTAAATCTCTAATGCGCTGGGTAGGTTGAATAAAAGTTCTTCCTACATACTTATTTCTTAGAATTCCTTTTTCATAGGAAATATCAGCCTCTTCAGCAAATCCCATAGCTGCTGAAACCCCGGAACTGGGCACCGGAACCACCAGATCTGCCTCAGCCTCTACCTCCCGGGCCAGCTGTCTGCCCATCTCCTTCCGGGCCAGATGCACATTCTGACCGCAAATATTACTATCAGGACGGGCAAAATATATAAACTCAAAAACACAGAAACGCTGCGGCTTTTCCTCACTAAATCTATAGGAAGTTATACCATCTTCATTTATTACAATAATCTCTCCGGGTTCCACATCTCTAATCCTCTTTGCCCCAATTATATCAAAGGCACAGCTTTCAGAGGCAATAACATAACCATCATCCAGTTTGCCCAGGGATAGAGGACGGAACCCGTGCGGATCCCGGGCTGCTACCAGGCTATCCCTGGTTAACATCGCCAGACTAAATGCTCCCTGCAGCTGATGAAGGCTATGTCGCAGGGCTTCAATCATTTCATTTTTCAGTGAACGGGATATAAGATGGGCAATCACCTCTGTATCAAGACTGGAGTGAAAAATTGAACCCAGTGATTCCAGTTTTTTGCGCAACTCAGGCCCATTTACCAGATTTCCATTATGAGCAAGGGCCATCTCCCCCTTAATACAGTTAATCAAAAGAGGTTGAGCATTAACCGGTAGACTGTATCCACTGGTCGAGTACCGGACATGACCGATTGCCATTTCACCCTGCAGGGAATTTATAATATCTTCATCCAGTACATTGGTAACCAGGCCCATATCCTTATGTAGTTTCATCTCACTCCGGTCATTTATACAAATGCCCGCACTTTCCTGGCCACGGTGCTGTAAAGCATGTAATCCCAGATAGGTTAAGTGGGCGGTATCTGCCCTTGAATTTGGATTATAGATACCAAATACCCCGCATTCTTCCTCCATCTTATCATTTAATCTTTCATTCGGGATGGGATACTTTCCTGCCATTCTTTTTTCAACTCCTTTACTGTTAAATTTATCCAGTCATTAATTATCAATCTCTTTCCTTTGATTTTACCAAGTTTTTCATAGGGTATAGCAATCTTTTTGATCAGCTGCAAAAATTCCTTTTCTGCTTCAGGAGCAAGAGAGATAATAATTCGACTCTGAGACTCTGAAAAAAGAACAGCTACAGGAGATATATCTTCTCTTAATTTAATCTCTACCCCCAGTTCATTTTCCAGACAACATTCCGCTAAGGCTACCCCCAGACCTCCCTGACTGCAGTCATGGGCAGAATTTACCAGACCCCTTTCAATTGCTTCAAGACAGAAATCCTGTACCTTTTTTTCCATCTGCAAGTCAATACCAGGAATTTCACCGGCTATCCTGTCATGAATAACTTTTAAATATTCACTACCTCCCAGCTCTGCTTTTGTTTCCCCCAGCAGGTAAACTAAATCACCCTTATTTTTAAAATTCTGAGTAACTGCTTTAGTTACATCTTCAAGCAAGCCAACCATACCAACTATGGGAGTAGGATAAACTGCTCCGGCCGGGCTCTCATTATAAAAGCTAACATTACCACCTGTAACCGGTGTATTTAATTCTCTACAGGCCCGGGCTATCCCCTCCACACAATTTTCAAACTGCCAGAATATTTCAGGATCATAGGGATTACCAAAGTTTAAACCATCAGTTACAGCCAGAGGTCTGGCCCCGGCACAGACTAGATTACGGGCTGCCTCAGCAACTGCTATTTTCCCTCCTTCTTCCGGATTGAGATAACAGTAACGGGCATTACAGTCAGTGGTCAGGGCTAACCCCTTATCTTTTCCCTTAATCCTTAACACAGCAGCATCTGAACCAGGCAGGACAACTGTATTGACCTTCACCATATGGTCATACTGTTGATATACCCATTCCTTACTGGCAATACTGGGATCAGCCATTAACTCCAATAATTCCCGATTATGATTTTTCTTTTCTTTACAGACAAAAGACAGAGGATCAAAACTTCTTTTTTCTTCAAAATAATCCGGTACCCGGGACTCCCGATAATACACCGGTGCATCATCAGCCAGGGTTCGGGCCGGAACTTCAGCAACTATCTCGTCTCCCTTTTTTACTCTGAGATTTCCATCAGCAGTTACTTTGCCGATGACAGCTGCCTTCAGATTCCAGCGGTCAAATATTTCCCGCACAAGATCTTCCTTTCCCTTTTGTGGTATAACCAGCATTCTTTCCTGAGATTCTGATAACATTATTTCATAGGAAGTCATACCATCTTCCCGGAGGGGTACTTTTTCCAGGTCCATTTCTATACCAACCTCACCCCTGCTTGCCATTTCACAGGCAGAACTGGTCAAACCGGCCGCTCCCATGTCCTGTATACCAACCAGAGCCCCTGTTTCTATTAACTCCAGACAGGCTTCCAGCAGCAATTTTTCCATAAAGGGATCTCCAACCTGTACAGCAGGCCTGTCTTCTTCTGACTCTTCAGTTAGTTCATCAGAGGCGAAACTTGCCCCCTGAATACCATCACGTCCGGTGGCTGCCCCAACAACCATCACCGGGTTACCTATCCCCCCAGCAGTTCCAGTAGAAATGTTTTGATGATCCATAATTCCCACACACATAGCATTGACCAGCGGATTACCGTGATAGGCTTTGGAAAAATTGACCTCTCCCCCAACAGTGGGGATTCCAATACAGTTACCATAACCACCTATCCCTTCAACAACTCCGTCAAACAAGAATTTAATATGGTCATCACTTAATTCACCAAAACGCAGGGAGTCCAGACAGGCTACAGGTCGGGCCCCCATTGTAAATATATCTCTAATAATTCCGCCCACTCCTGTAGCTGCCCCCTGATATGGTTCTATTGCAGAAGGGTGATTATGACTTTCAATCTTAAAGGAAACAGCCTGGTTATCACCAATATCAATTATTCCGGCATTCTCACCAGGCCCCTGTAATACCTGTTCACCTTCAGTTGGTAATTTTTTAAGCACCGGCTTTGAATTCTTATAACTACAGTGTTCTGACCACATTACTCCAAACATACCAAGCTCAGTTTTGTTTGGCTTTCTTCCCAGTATATCAACTATTAAATAGTATTCGCTTTCATCGAGCCCTTCACTTTCCCAGGGTTTAAGAGACATAAATATCCCGCCTTTTTTCTATAGCTGAAATAATTGAGGAAAATATTTTCCTTCCATCTGTTGTACTCCTGCCCAGCAGAGCCTCTACACAGCGTTCCGGGTGAGGCATAAGTCCAAAAATATTTTTATCCTGATTACATATTCCGGCTATATTATCCAAAGAACCATTGGGATTTTCTTTATCATCAAGATAACGCAGTACAATTTGATTATTCTCTTTTAATTTCTCCAAACCGGCCTGATCAATATAATAATTACCTTCACCATGAGCCACCGGAATAGAAAGTTTTTCTCCTGCTTCAGTTTGGTTGGTAAAGGGAGTGTTTTTATTTACTACTTCCAGGTCAGTATACCGGCAAATAAATTTCAGACTGTTGTTTACCTTCATTGCCCCCGGTAGCAGTCCTGCTTCCAGAAGAATCTGAAATCCATTACATATTCCCAGTATAAGTCCCCCCTGAGCAGCAAATTCAATTACAGATTCCATGACGGGAGAAAAACGAGCAATAGCCCCGGAACGAAGATAATCTCCATAAGAAAAACCCCCGGGTAAGATTACACAATCATAGTCTTCAGCAGAAAACTGATCCTTATACCAGAGCATTTCCGTCGGAGAATTCATAATATCTGAAACAGCATGATAACAATCCAGATCACAGTTAGAACCCGGAAAGGTTACAACAGCAAAGCGGGCTTTTTTATTCATTTAGTCGCTCACCTCTTCCAGCTGATAGGTATAATCTTCAATAACAGGATTGGCCAGGAGTCTTTCACACATTTCCTCTACCTGAGTTATCAATTCCTCCTCAGTTTTAACATCTTCGACCGTCAGTTCCATATATTTTCCTACATGAATATCTGACACATTATCATAACCCAGGGCTTCCAGACCGGTTTTAACAGCCTGGCCCTGGGGATCAAGTATGCTTTCTTTAAGTTTTGTCTCAATTTTAACCAGCCATTTCATAATATCCCTGCTTTCTATTTAATAAATTTAAATATTTTCTGCCAAAAATTACAATGTTCAATAGTTAATAAAGCTATTTCTGCAATCTTGCTAATACCTCCTGATAACCACTAATTACCTCACCCAGGTCCTGACGAAATCTATCCTTATCCATCTTTTCTTTCGTTTTACTGTCCCAAAAACGACACGTATCAGGAGAAATTTCGTCTCCCAGCAGAACCTTCCCCGTCTTATCCCGACCAAATTCCAGTTTAAAATCAACCAGGTCTATTCCTCTTTTTCCCAGAAATTGCGCCATAATATCATTTATATCCACTGCCATTTTTTTGATTAAGTTAATTTCATCCTCTTCTGCTAAACCTTCAGCATAAATGTGATACTCATTAATCAGGGGGTCCCCCAGTTCATCACTTTTAAAGTAAAATTCCAGGACCGTTTTTTTCATTATTCTACCTTCTTTTAGGCCAAGCCTACCGGCCAGGCTGCTGGCAGCAATATTCCGAACAACTACCTCCACCGGTATAATCTCCAACCTTCTAATCAAAATATCTGTTTCATTCAATTTTTTTACAAAGTGAGTTGGTATCCCCTTTTCTTCCAGCAAGTTAAAAAATATAGTTGAGATCTCTGCATTTAATTTGCCTTTTTCTTTTATCTGATCCTTTTTCTTACCATCAAAAGCAGTAGCATCATCTTTAAATTCACAAATTAGCTGATCTTTATTATCGGTCTCATATATTTTTTTAGCCTTACCCTCATATAACATTTTTCCCTTTTTCATCACCCCAGCCCCCTATTTATAATTTGAATTCATTTCTTATATCCCGGATAATTTGAGCTTTTTAGTCCATTTTTTAGTAATTTTTTCTATTTTTTTCACAGCAATACCAGTGTACTTTTCCGGATATAGAAGGATTTCCCACTGTTTATCAGTAAATTTATCAGTATATTTTTTTAAACTCTCTTCTTCCTGCAGGACCTCTCGTAGTGTCATATCACTTTTTTCAGCTTTTAAAGTCATTTTGCGGACTGCCTCATGAGCATCCGGATGACCACAGGATGCCAGTAAAATATATAGTGGTTCGGCAACTACCATTTCCTTATATTCTGTAAAATTTCTTTCTATATTTTCTTTATCTACTACCAATTTCCCGGTAACTCGTATTAAACGATTTGTTACTGAAAGCAAAGCCACTACTATTTCCGGTAAAAAACGGGAAGAGGCTGAATTAGTTAGGTCCCTTTGATGTTCAGAAATTTGGTCCTGATATACGGTCAGCATCTGTGGTATAAATTTCTTCCACATACTCTTTACATTTTCATAATTAATTGGATTTCTTTTATGAGGCATTGTGGAAGAACCAACCTGTTTTTGTGAAAAATGTTCTCCAACTTCAGAGATCTCACTTCTCTGGAGATGGCGCATATCATCACTGAAATTGGCCAGCACCCCAAAGGTGGAAATAAGGG
Organism: uncultured Halanaerobiaceae bacterium; assembly: GCA_964609745.1. Taxonomy (GTDB): domain Bacteria; phylum Bacillota; class Halanaerobiia; order Halanaerobiales; family DATFIM01; genus CAZSTU01. The sequence continues at coordinate 2,519 of CAZSTU010000028.1, read as the reverse complement.
TATGAACATAATCAGTCACAGGTTCCGGCATAACAATCTGGGTAGAATAATCACCTGCTTTTAGACCTAAATGTGATAAAACTTCCTTTTCAAATGATTCGGGATCGGCAAAAAATAATGAGCTGGCATTATACGCCCCCACTGCCCCGGATAATTTTCCCCGGAGTTGAGCTGTTGAACTGGCAATGGCCTCAATTCTTTCTCCCAGTCTGCTTACATATTCAGCCATAGCAAAACCAAATGTTATGGGTACAGCAGCCTGTCCATGTGTTCTACCAATCTGGACAGTCTCTTTTTCTCTATTTGCTATTTCTATTAGCTTTTTTTCAAGTTTTTTTAAAGCCGGGATGAGTAGTTCATCACCTGCTTCCTTTAATCTAAGGGTATTAGCTGTATCTACAACATCAAAGGAAGTTGCCGTAAAATGAATATATGGTTTAGCCTGATCACTAACCTTACTTTGAATACAGTTTACAAGGGCCCTGATATTGTGTTTTGTTCTTTTTTCCTCTTCATATACCTCTTTTGCCCTGATTTGAGTAATAGCCTCACTAACTTCATCAGCTATTTCTTTAGTACATACCCCCCTTTCGGCCAGCACTCTAACTAAAGCCTCTTCAACCTTTGCCTGATAATTTACCTTTGCCTTTTCTGAAAAATATTTTTGATAAAGCTCAAATTCATTTTCTCTCAGAGAATACCGGTGATCTAAAGGACTTATATTCTTAAAAATATCCCTTTTCATTTCATCTTCCCCTCTTAAGTATTATTTATTATATTTTTCAAGATAATCCTTATAACCCATTTTTTCTACTCTGGCAGCTATTTTTTCTACTTCTCTGGCCATTTCTTCTTTATATTCTTGATATTTATTCTTCAAAGCAATATCAGATGTTCCCATTATCTGAATGGCCAGCAGGGCTGCATTTTTAGCACCATTAATGGCCACAGTCGCCACCGGCACTCCTCCCGGCATCTGTACTATAGAATAAAGTGAATCAAGTCCACTGAGTTTTGAGGTTTTAACTGGTACCCCTATCACCGGAACAGAGGTTATAGATGCAACCATGCCTGGAAGATGAGCCGCCCCACCAGCACCAGCAATAATCACATCAAGTCCTTTTTCTTCTGCTTCTTCGGCATAATTATAAAGTCTCTGTGGAGTACGATGAGCAGAAACTACCGTTAATTCATAATCAACACCAAAGCTATCTAAAGTTTTTGCTGCCTCTTTCATTACCGGCAGATCTGAATCACTACCCATAATAATTCCAACTTTGTTATCCATATTTTTGCCCCCTTTAAATTTTTAACTTATTTGTCAGATCAATATTTCTTGCTTTAAAATTCATTACTTTTACCCTGAATATCTATCAATTCACTGGCTTTAAAAGCTCTTTTGGCTGCGGTATCCGGTGAATCTGCTGTCACAGTGATATGCCCCATTTTTCTCTCAGGACGTGCTATTTTTTTGTCATAAATGTGAACCTTTGCTCCTTTTATCTTCAGAGCTGAGTCCAGACCATCCACCCTGGCTCTACCTTTTTTACCACTTCCCAGTATATTGCGCATTACTGCTGGTCTGAGCAAAGTTGTATCTCCCAGAGGTAAATCAGTAATGGCCCTCACATGCTGCTCAAACTGTGATGTTACACAACCTTCAATTGTATAATGACCGGAATTATGTGGCCTGGGTGCTATTTCATTTACTAAAAGCTCATTATCTTCAGTCACAAACATTTCCACACAAAAAATTCCCACCCCACTAAAAATTTTCAATACTTCTCTACCAAAATCTTCAGCTTTTATTTTTAACTCATTTGAAATATCTGCAGGAACTCTTGTTTCATATAATATATTGTTTCTATGGTCATTTTCTCCAATAGGGTATACGACCATATCTCCATTAAGTCCTCTCCCGGCAATAATTGAAATTTCCTTTTTAAAAGGAATATATTCTTCAACCATCAAAGGATTCTTTCCTGCACCGAGCTTATTAAAAGCTTCTTCTATCTCTGATTCATCAGCAATCACAGCATTTCCCTTGCCATCATAGCCGCCTGTACAGCTTTTTAACATCAGAGGATAGGAAAATTTATCAGCTGCCTTTTTTATATTAGCTACACCGGAAACTTTTATAAACTCAGGAACTGCTATTTCATTTTCTTTAAGCATCTTTTTTTGCTCATATTTATTTTGAATAACTTCTAAACTTTGAACAGTGGGATAGATATTATAGCCTTCTTTTTCCAGGTCCTTTAAAACTTCGACGCCAATATGTTCAAATTCATATGTAATAATATCTGACTTATCAGCTAACTCCCTAATAGCTTTTTCATCACTAAAATCTGCTATTAGTTGTTTATTAACAATACTATTTGCTGGTCATTCTTTTTCAGGATCAAGAATTATTACAGAAAAACCTGTTTTTTTGTCTACTAAAAGAATCCTTTTCCTCAATTAATGGCCACATATTATCCCGAATTTTTGTTTCTTTTTATCCTGTATTATAATATAAC
>CAZSTU010000027.1:0-15814 GCA_964609745.1 uncultured Halanaerobiaceae bacterium | reverse complement strand
AAAAAGAAGTCTGGCAAAAATTGATAAAAAGAGCCATGAAAATTGATTTTAGCTGGAATAACTCTGCAAATAAGTATAATGATTTGTATCAAAATTTAATGAGAAAGTAGGATGATGTGAGTTGAATAATATAGCATTTAAATATGATGATTTTTATACCAGAGATGACTTTTATTATGATGGCAATGATCTGGGAGTTTTAGTTAAGGAAGGAAAGACGAGTTTTAAAATATGGTCCCCTGTAGCCGAAAAGGTAAGTATTTTAATATTTGCAAGTGAAGAGAACGTATATCCTGATAAAATGATAAAATTGAACAAAGAAAGGGAAGCTCTTTGGTCTAGAGTAATTGAGAAAGATCTTTCTGGTAATTATTACCTTTTTGAACTAAAGTATGATGATAAGTGTTTTAGAGTAATAGACCCCTATGCCCGGGCTGTTGGCACCAACAGTAATATGGGTTATATAGTTGATCTGGGTAAAACCAATCCAGAAAATTGGGAAAATGATAAAAGAATAAATCTGAAAAAGCCCACCGATGCAGTAATTTATGAATTACATGTGAGGGATTTTTCTATCTCTCCCGAATCAGGAATGAAGAACAGGGGTAAATATTTGGCCTTCACTGAGGAAGAAACCTGCAATCACTGGGGTCTTAAGACTGGTATTGATCATCTGATAGAACTGGGAGTTACTCATGTGCACCTTTTACCTGTTTTTGATTTTGCTACAGTTGATGATACAGATAAAAATGACTATAACTGGGGTTATGATCCTTATTATTATAATGTTCCTGAGGGTTCTTATGCCAGTAATCCGGCAGATGAAAGCAGGATCATTGAATTCAAAAAGATGGTCAAAGCACTTCACGATAGGGGTATTGGTGTTATAATGGATGTTGTCTACAATCACACCTACTATACTATGGAATCTCCCTTTGAAAAGATTGCACCTGGTTATTTTTACCGCTTTAAAGAAGAAAAAGAGCTTGCAAACGGCTCGGGAGTTGGTAATGAATTTGCCACTGAGAAGAAAATGGCCAGGAAATTTATTGTAGATTCTCTACGTTACTGGACAGAAGAATATCATATTGATGGTTTTCGTTTTGATCTGATGAAATTAATAGATAAAAAGACCATGGAACTAATAGAAGAGGAATTACACCAGATAGATTCTTCCATACTCCTTTATGGTGAACCCTGGTCTGCCCTCCCCCCTCAGCTGGAAAAAAGTGAGCAAATGAAAAAGGGTGCTCAGCAGGGTATGAATATTGCAGCCTTCAATGATCACTTTCGAGATGCTATAAAGGGTGACACAGAAGGTGATAGAAAAGGATATGTAAATGGCGATAACGGACTAAAGGCAGAAGTAAAAAAGGGGATAGTTGGTGGGATAAATTATAGTGATGAAATATGGGATTTTACTTTAAACCCTGCAGAAAGTGTTAATTATGTCAGCTCTCATGATAATCTCACACTCTGGGATAAATTATATAAGACAGATGGTGAACAAACAGAAAATGTCAGAATTAGAATGGATAAAATGGCCCAGGCTATAATCTTTACCTCACAGGGAATTCCCTTTATACAAGGAGGAGAAGAGTTTTTGCGTACAAAATACGGTCATAAAAACAGTTATAATGCCGGAGATAAGATTAATATGTTCAAATGGGAAAGAAAAACAAAATATCACGAAACATTTAAATATTATAAAGGATTAATTGAAATGAGAAAAAAATATCCCGCCTTCAGGATGGATAGTGCCCGGATGTTTAAAGATAATATTGAATTTTTAGATGGTCCGAAAAACACAATCATCTTTAGATTATCTTCTCCTGCTAAATTTGATAAAAGATATGAATTTATTGTGATCTATAATCCTCACAGAGAATGGCTCAAAGTTGAAATTCCCGAAAATAGATGGGGGATTATAGTCGATGATAAAAGAGCCGGAAAGTCTCCCTTTAACCTTTTTGATTCTGATAATATATCTGTAGCACCATTGTCAGTTATGATTTTATGTAGAAATATTTAAAATAATAGATATTGATTTTTGATCACTGATTTTTAAGATCAGAATTTATAATATAATTGAGGTGATATTATTCTTACAATTAAATGCGGTGGATGTAAGACAAAACTTTTTAAATATAAAAAAATTGGTGAGGGTAGAGTATTGAGGTGCTGGAAAGAGAGAATAAGTAGAGTTTATGATGGAAAAGAGAAGAACGGTCAATTAATCTGCAATCAATGTGGAAATATTATTGGTCAACTCCGGGAAAACAATCGAGGGGAATATTATAAAATGGATAGAGAAAAATTCACTTACTCGGGTCAAAAAATAAAGTAAAAAAATTGCAGTATAATACCATTTTATGAAGAAATCATTATGCTTCGGAAAGATATATATTCAAAAGCAGAGAATTTATTTTGTCTGAAGGTACTGTAAATTAGTTACGGTTGCTGAGAATGAGATACTATATAGATTATTAATTTATCCTAAGGCGGGTCATACCGCCTGACTTTTTATTTTGGGGGAGATATTTTGCCACTATCTAAATCCTTTTTTGCAGATAATGCTGTTGGAATAGCTCATAGACTTATTGGTCATAAATTGGTCAGAAAATATAATGGTAAAAGTATAATAAGCAGGATTGTGGAAACTGAGGCCTATTGTGGTCCGGAAGATAAAGCCTCTCATGCTTATGATAACAAAAGAACAAAGAGAACAGATATTATGTTTGGTGAGGCAGGATATACCTACATATATTTGATTTATGGTATGTATTATTGTTTAAATGTGGTTACTGCTAATAAGGGCATTCCTCATGCTGTATTAATCAGGGCAGTAAAACCAATTTCAGGAGTGAAAGAGATAAAGAAAAATAGAAATATTAAATCAAAGAAAAAAGAAGATCTGACTAATGGGCCGGGCAAACTATGTCAGGCCCTGAATATAGATAAAAGTTTAAATGGAAAGAGTTTATTTAAAGCAGGGCAATTGTATATAGAAAGAGGAGAAAAAGATGGTCTGGAGATTGCAGAGGGGAAAAGAATTAATATTGATTATGCAGAAGAATATCGTGATAAAAAGTGGAGATTTTATATAAAGGGAAGTTCTTATATTTCAGGATAATTTAAAGGGTTTTTCCGCTTGAACAATATAGGCATAAACCTTATAATGGAAAAAGGGGATAATAATTAAAATAGTTCATTATTTTCCTGAATAAATTATAGAAATGAAAAATTATCTACAGTATCTTCAATAGAATTGGGGAGATAAATAATGAATATTTTTGCTGCCTATTATCCGATCTGGCAGGAAGCTTTAATACTGGCCTGGCCGGTAATTTTAAATCATATATTCACCACAGCTATGAGAACAACCGATATGATCCTTATGGGATATTTTGGTCCTGCTGCGGTGACTGCCGTTGGTTTGGGAGATGTATGGGAAAGAATAATATTGAGGATCGGTCTCGGTTTAGGTACCGGGAGTATTTCACTTATCTCCCAGGAAAGCGGTACTGATAGTGAACAGGCGCAAAAAAATAAAGACGAAGTATTAAGTCAGGCATTATTTGCCAGTGTGATTATTGGTATACCTTTTATACTTATCGGCTGGTTAATTCCGGAGAAAATGATAGGAGTGCTGGGGGCTGAGTTTGAGGTAATAAAACTGGGCGCTCAATATCTTTTAATTATTTTTTCGGCTGCTCCCTTCCGTATTATAAGTATCATCTCAGCCCGGGCACTACAGGGCACCGGGGATACCCGTACTCCCATGGTGGTTGAGATTGTCGGTAATGCTATTAATATAGGGTTATCAGTAGTGTTGGCTCTGGGCCTTGGTCCTTTTCCGAATTTCGGAGTTATTGGTGTGGGAGTTGGCACTTTTACAGCCAAAATGATATCTTCCATAATTTATGTTGCAATTTTTATGTTTCCAGACAGTAAATTTAATCTACAGATGCCTTCAAAAGACTGGGATCTGGTCATTATCGCTCAATTGTTTAAAGTTAGTATGCCCAAAATCATGCAGGGACTCTATCAGAGTTTGATCACTTTTCCCTTCAATTCACTGGTACTGCTCTTTGGTACAGAGGCTGCGGCTGCCTATCACATCTCTCGCAGGGTGCATCAGCAGTTAATAGCGCCTTTGCACAGATCATATTATACTGTTACAACCATACTTGTAGGGCAAAAACTTGGTGCAGGCAAACCTGATGAAAGCAAGAAAACTACAAAGGCTATGATCTGGCTAACTATTTTTACCATTGGGGCCTTTGCCGTATTTCTTTTTTTTACAACCCCCTGGTTTATCAGGATATTTACTGATGACAGTACAACTATTAGTTTTGGTATAAAGTTCTTGAAGGCACTCAGCGTTGGTGCTCCGGTACTTACCATATATGCGGTATTTGCCGGAATGTTGAATGGTGCGGGCAATACAAAGACTTCCTTTTATGGTAATGTCTTTAGTCAGACTATTTTTAAGCTGGGTTTAAGTTATTTATTAAGTGTACCATTTGGCCTGGCAACACTGGGAATTATGATCGGTATTGTAGTGGATTTTGCAGTAAGAGCTCTCTGGGTGGGAAGATATTACAGGACAGAAAAGTGGATTTATGAAGCTGATGCAATGATTAATGAAAGACGCGCAGAAACTGAAGAGATGAGGGATTTATAATGAGAAAAAACAAATTAAAATTAAAAGTTCCTGCGACCTCAGCCAATCTTGGTCCAGGATTTGATTGTATGGGTCTGGGTCTGAAATATTACAATACCTTTATTTTTGAAAAGATTAAAGATGGAATAGAAATTGTTGTTGAAGATAAAAAAGAAGGCAGACTTGCTATTAATAGAGAGGACAATTTGATTTACCGGGCAGTGAAGGAATTCAGTAATAGAACAGGTGTTAAGGTGGCGGGATGGAAAATATTACAGCAAAACAGAATCCCTCTGGCCCGGGGGATGGGTAGTTCGGCTACAGCCATTATTGCAGCTCTTTTTGGATTAAACAGACTCTATGATAAACCTCTTAGTCAGGATGAAATAATCAAAATTGCAGTTGAGATAGAAGGACATGCAGATAATGTTATCCCTGCCTTTCTGGGTGGTTTTACTATAAATGTACAAACAGAGGATGAGATATATTATAAAAAAATACTGGTAAATGATCATAGTCTTAAATTAATACTTGTTATACCTGATTTTCAATTAAAGACTTCCCGGTTAAGACAGGTATTACCTGAAAAAGTAAAATATGCTGATGCAGTATTTAACCAGGGCAGGACCGCTTTACTGACGGCAATATTTAGCAGTGAGAGCTGGCAGCTTCTTAAAACTGCTATGGAAGATAAACTGCATCAGGATTATAGATCTGAGTTGATCCCGGGTTTTAAAGAGGTAATTAAAAGTGCCAATGAGGCAGGAGCTCTTGGATCTGCTCTAAGTGGAGCGGGACCTACTATAATGGCCCTGTCTCGTAAAAACTATGAACAGATAGGAGAGGCAATGAGCGGTGCATTTAGAGAAAAAGGAGTTAATGCGTCTATTTTGATAAGAGGTGTGGATAATCAAGGAGTTAGGGTAATAAAGGAGTGATTGGATGAAATATATTAGTAGTAGAGACAATTATAGAGCTGTTAGTGCAGTAGAAGCAGTAAAACTCGGTATGGTCCCTGAGGGTGGATTATTTGTACCGGAGAATATTCCACAGCTTTCACTCCAGAAAATTATAGAGAAAAAAGACGCCAGTTATCGCCAGCTGGCAGTCTGGATATTGAGTAAATATCTTGATGATTATAGTGAATATGAGATAAAAAAAGCGGTTAATGCTGCCTATAACCAGGAGAATTTTCCCGATGAATTTGTTACTCCTTTGAAAAAATTAGAGAAAAAAACTTATATGCTGGAACTCTGGCACGGTCCAACTGCTGCTTTTAAGGATCTTGCTTTACAGCTTCTCCCCCATCTTATGGTTAGAGCAGTGAAAAAAACAGAGGGAAAGAGAGAAATGGTAATTCTTACTGCTACTTCGGGAGATACCGGCAAGGCTGCTCTGGAGGGTTTTAAAGATGTAGATGGTGTGAGAATAATAGTATTTTATCCTAAAGAAGGTGTCAGTGAGATACAGAAAAAACAGATGCTCTCCACTGGAGGTAGTAATACATCTGTTGTGGCTCTTAAAGGTAATTTTGATGACTGTCAGAATGCGGTAAAAGATGTTTTTGCTGATAAAAAGTTAAATGAATTTTTTAATAAAAAAGGATTTCAGTTTTCATCTGCCAATTCTATTAACTGGGGAAGGCTGGTACCACAGATAGTTTACTATTTTTCAGGTTACTTGGAACTTTTGAACAGAAATATTATTGAAGATGGAGAGAAAATAAATATTACCGTACCCACAGGGAATTTTGGTAATATACTGGCAGGATATTATGCTTATCGGATGGGACTTCCGGTCAATCAATTTATCTGTGCTTCAAATGATAATAAAGTACTGACTGACTTTTTGACTACAGGTATTTATGATATTAATAGAGAGTTTAAAAAGACAATTAGTCCTTCCATGGATATATTAATATCCTCAAATCTGGAGAGGTTTCTATTTGAGGTTACAAATCATGATGGAGACAGGGTAAATAAATGGTATAAAAGACTATCAAGTGAAGGAAAATTTAGTATAGATGATAATACTCTGCAAAAGATAAATAAGATATTCACAGGAAAATTCGCAACGGAATACAGGGTGAAAAATATTATCAAAAAGATATATGAAAATCATGATTATCTGCTTGATCCTCATACTGCAGTAGGAATTAGCTGTCTTGAGGAGTACAGGGAGGATAAGACAGATGATACAGTAACCATTGTTGATTCCACAGCAAATCCCTATAAATTTAGTAAGGCAGTATTGAAGGCCCTAAAGAATAGGATTGAACTGGATAATGAATATAAAATTATAGAATCTTTGCGTAAGTTAACTAAAAAAAGGATTCACCGAAACTTAAAGAACTTGCAGGATAAAGATATTAAACACAATTTAAGTTGTGGCCTGGATGAAGTTAAAGAGACTATAAAGGATATTTTACTGTAATAATAAAAAACCTTAAAAAACTATCAAAGACAACCCCCATTATCCAAAAAATATCGGGGGTTTTTTTGTTTTTGTAAAGGATTAACTTGCAATTAATAATTATTACTGGTATATTTAAAATAACCTGCAAAAATTATTTAAAAAGGAGGAAAAATAATGAATTATCTAATGATTATATTATCGATCATTTTTGTATTGCTCATTTCCCTTGAACCAGCAGAAGCGGGTAATGGGACTACAATAGATAGTGAGATGAAAAATGTGAGTGTAAAGACAGCGACTTTTGGACTCGGATGATTCTGGGGCCCGGATGCTGCCTTTGGAGTACTTCCAGGGGTGGTCAGAACACGGGTTGGTTATGCCGGTGGCATAAGCGATAATCCCAACTATCATAACATTGGTGATCACACTGAAACTATTCAGGTTGATTATAATCCAGATCAAATCAGTTATAAACAATTACTGAAATTTTTTTGGGAAAATCACGATCCCTATAGGCGGTCATATTCACGCCAGTATAAATCTCTTCTTCTTTATCATGATAATTATCAAAAAGAAACTGCCTTAAGTGTTAAAGAAGAACTGGAAAAAGAGGCAGGCAAAAAAATTAAGACAGAAATAAAGAAACTGGATGAATTTTATATTGCCGAAAACTATCATCAAAAATACTATTTACAACAGCATGGAGATTTCAAAAAACATTTTCTCAATATTTACTCCAAGCAGGAGTTTATAAATTCAACTGCTGCTGCTAGGGTTAATGGTTATCTGGGAAAAAAAGGAGAAAAAGAAAGGCTTGTAGAAGAAATAGATAAATTGGGACTTAATGAAAAACTTGAAAATAAATTACTGGATAGATATGATTTAAAAAAAGAGGATATCCAAAAGTCACCATCATGTGTGACTGTTGATGCTGATGAGGTTGTTATCCAAAATGATGGTAATAATAACTTGAAGGAGAGGTTAACAGAACTGCAGTATAAGGTTACACAGCTGGGGGCAACAGAAAAACCCTTTGATAATGAGTTCTGGGATCATAAAGAAAAGGGTATATATGTGGATATAGTTTCAGGTGAGCCACTTTTTAGTTCCAAAGATAAGTTTGATTCCGGTTCGGGCTGGCCCAGTTTTAGCAGACCCCTTGTAAAAGAAAATATAGTTGAAAAAGAAGACAGCAGTCTTTTTATGAAAAGAACAGAGGTTAAAAGCAGGAAGGGGGATTCTCATCTGGGACATGTTTTCAATGATGGACCTGAACCAACTGGCTTAAGATACTGTATTAATTCCGCTGCTCTGGAGTTTATTCCTGTTGATAGTCTTGAAGAAAAAGGATATGGAAAATTCAAAGAAATTTTTGAGAAATAGTTAAAAAGGCTCCTGACCTTTTTATAAGAGGTGGGAGCCTTAAGGTATAATCTATTCAATATCTGTCATATCTTCGGGCAATGTTTCCAGGGTAAAGATAAAGGTTGAACCCTTTCCTACTTCACTTTCTACCCAGATATTACCCCCGTGTTCTTCAATTATCTCCTTGCTTATGGCAAGACCCAGGCCTTTTCCTTTTTCACTTTCAATATCATCAAGCTGTACATACTTTTCAAAGATTTTTCTTTGATATTTTTGGGGTATGCCGGGTCCATGATCTGTTACCGAGATATAGATCATATCATTTTTATGTTCAGCGGTTATGTCTATTTCATCACCCTTATTAGAATATCTTATGGCATTTCCCAGCAGGTTTGTGAGTACCCAGCTGATTTTATTAAAATTAGCGCTAGCCGGTGGCAGTTCATCTTTTATATCAAGATTTATGCTTATATCCTTTTCTTCAGCCTGTTTTTCAAGAGGTGCCATAGAAATATTTAGCAGTTTTTTTATGCCCACTTCATAATGAGGTGAGTAATTAGTGAAGATATCATGTTCTTTTTCAGGAGCAATTTCCTTATGATAGGCCTCTATAATATTACTTCTGCTGATTATCCCAATTAGTTTTTCTTCTTTATCGTTTGAGATAACCGGAGCTACCTTCATATTTGTCCTGTTAAGTAATTTTAAAGCTTTCAGGAGATCATCATGTGGATGTATTATAGCCGGCAGAGGATGTGCGCAGCTTTCTATTGTTTTTTCTTTTTTTCTCTTATCCTCCGGTCTTCTCATGATCTGATGATAACTAACCATTCCCAGTAATTTATCTGTTTCCTTATATATTACGGGTAGATCTGAATAAAATGTTTTCTGGAAAATTTCTTTTGCTTCTTCTACAGTATTGTCTTCATTGAGAGTAATTAAATCAGTATTCATTATTTTTTCAACCTGCAGATCTTTTAATATAGAAGTTTCTTTGGCTTTTTCTATATCAATACCCCTATTTAAAAGTTTAGTGGTATAAATGTTCCGGTGCTGTATACGGGAAGTAAGGGCAGTACTTATAATACAGGCAAACATCAGGGGTAAAAAGATCATGGGATCTCTGGTCATTTCAAAGATGATTATGATCGAGGTCAGCGGAGCATGGGTTGCTCCAGCGAACATGGCTCCCATCCCTACCAGAGCATAGGATCCGGGACCGGCTATTATAGAGGGAAATAATGAATTGAGAAAACCGCCGTAAGCTGCTCCCATCATTGATCCAATAAACAATGATGGTGCGAATATACCTCCTGAACCTCCGCTGCCCAGAGTCAAATCAGTAGCAAGTATTTTGGCCAGCATCAGTGTAAATACCATTAGTAGCGGCAACTTTGCATGTAATGCTTCTTCCATTACCGGATAGCCTGTGGCATGTATCTGGGGGATCCAGAGGGCAAGCGATCCCAAAAGCAGCCCACCAACAGCAGGTTTTAAAAATGCTGGAAATTTAATTTCTTCAAAGACATGTTCCAGATAATAGAGTGAATTGGAAAAAAGCAGAGCAATTCCTGCAGCTACAATTCCCAGCCCGATATAGGGAATGATTTCCCAAACGCTGACTATTACATGTTCGGGGACATCAAATATAGCTTCTCTTGCCCCAAAAAAGAGATTGGCAACACCTGTACCTACCACTGCCGATACAACAATAGGAGTAAAACTTTCCAGTTCAATATCTTTGAGCAGAACTTCCAGACTGAACATCACTCCTGCCAGTGGGGCATTGAAAGTACCGGCTATACCGGCTGCTGCTCCTGATGCCAGTAGTGTTTCAATTTTTTTTGGAGTCATTTGAAAAAACTGGCCGAGAGAAGAACCAAAGGAAGCTCCTATTTGTACAATTGGTCCTTCACGTCCGGCCGAACCACCACTTCCAATACAGACAGCAGATACTAAAGCTTTGAGTGGTGCTACTAGAGGTCTTATCTTCCCTGAACGCAGGGCTACAGCTTCCATGACTTCGGGAACTCCGTGTCCTTTTGCTTCCTGTACCACAAAGGTAACAAAAGGTCCGATAATTAATCCGCCAATAGCCGGAGCCAGCAGCCGATAATACCAGGGGAGTGACCGAACTGCAGTGAGGAAGTTATTACCGGCAGGTGCACCGTAAAATAATATCTTAATTTGATTAATCAAGATATGAAAGCCTACAGCTGCCAGCCCACCTACAATACCTATTAAAACTGCCAGTGTGACCAGACCGGTAACACCTGATCTGAGAAAATCGTATAAATTTTTCTTTAAGATTTTTAATATTTTACCGGGTTTTAATATATTATCATATGTAATTATAATCACCCCTTAGTTCAATATTTTTGACATTGAGAATTATATCATTGATAAATACTTTATACAATGCTTTTTATAAATAATTTACACAAATTTCTCGTATTGTATTATGTGTCTTATATTTTTTATACAAATTAAAGGAAAAAGAGGGTTAATATATAATTATTAATATTAGAAGTAAATTTAAAAATAGAGATGAAAGTGGGTAATTATGAATGAAAATAATTTTTGGTTCGGGTATATTTATTTTAGTTTTAATTGTTCTTCTTATTATTTCAGTTAAAATAGGTGAAGCGAGATTTAATAATATGGTTGATGGTGAAATTAAAGAAATTTTGAATATGAGTGAGACAGAAGATACTGTTAAGGTGGAAGAAGATGACATAAGGGATATGCCTGAACCTGTAAAAAGATGGCTCAAATATTCTGAAGTTATCGGTAAGCAGAGGGTGAAAACAGTCAGATTAAAACAGGAGAGTAGGTTTAAAACTTCACCTGATAAATCCTGGATGCCCTATATTGCTGAACAGTACTATAATGCTGAAAATCCAGCCTTTGTTTGGAAAGTAAAGATGAAGGCAGGCCCTGGAGTATTTATAAATGGCCGTGATAAATATTATGAGGGCAGGGGACACATGCTGATTAAATTATTATCTATTTTCAATGTTGCTGATGCCCGGGGAACGGAGATGGATCAGGGAACACTGCTTAGGTTTTTAAATGAAATTATGTGGTTTCCCTCAGCTGCAACTTATGAATATATTGAATGGAAAGAAATTGACAATAATTCTGCCCGGGCAGTAATTAATTATGGTGATTTAAATGCCTCAGCTGTATTTTACTTTAATGAAAAGGGAGAGATGATTGATTTTAAGGCTGACCGCTATATGGAGAGAGATGGCAAATACAGTCTGGAGGAATGGAGAACACCTATAACTGATTATGATAAAATTGTCGGTAAAAATCTTGCTACTGCCGGAAAAGGAATATGGAAGCTTGATTCTGGTGACTTTAATTATATAAAGTTAAATATAACCGATATTGAATATAATATTGGTTCGACTTATTGAGAGTAATATAGTAAATGGGGTGTATGTCAATGGGCAAGCCACTTATCGGTATAACTTTTTTTCGTAAAAAGGATAAAGAAAGCGATTTACCTTACGGTCGGATAGGCTGTAATTATGTACAATCTATCTGGCAGGCAGGTGGTCTACCTCTGCCCATCCCGATAATAGAAGATGTCAGTGAGGCAGAAAGTTATCTGGAAAAACTTGACGGCCTGCTTTTAAGTGGGGGACAGGATATAGACCCTGTATGTTATGGGGAGGATAGGACTGATAAACTGGGTAAAATAGATATTAATAGGGACAGATGGGAAATGGAACTTTTTAAAAAAGCTTATAGCCGTGGTCTCCCGATGCTCGGCATCTGCCGTGGTATGCAGTTAATAAATGTGGCCCTGGGAGGTACTCTCTATCAGGACCTGGATGAGGAATATGAATATGAATGTGAATATGAACATTATAATTCTGATAATTATGTTTATCATGTCATAGAGGTAGTAAAAAACACCAGACTCTCTGAGATACTTTGCTCACATGAAAGTTTTGAAGTTAATTCCCGTCATCATCAAGCTGTTAGGGATCTTGCCCCATCACTTAGAGTTGCAGCACGATCCTGCTGTGGTTTGATTGAAGGGGTAGAATCACGAGAAGACAGGTATTTAATTGGTGTTCAGTGGCATCCGGAAGATCTGAGAGAAAATGTTCCCTGTTTTGAAATGCTTTTTAAAAGTTTGATCAGTGCTGCTAAGAATAATTAAAATTATTTTGAGGTGATTAAGATGGCTGTCAAAAAGGTTTTACTTCTCGGCAATCCAAAACTTCGCAGAAAATCGGTTGAAGTGGAAGAATTTGACGAAAAACTTGATAAAATTATAGCTGATCTTAAGGACACCCTGACACAACTTCAAAATAAACAAAATATTGGGAGGGCTCTGGCTGCCCCCCAGATAGGATATCTGAAAAAAGTTATTTACTGTAATACTAAAGAGGAAGAGATAATTATGATTAATCCCGAGATTGTAGACAAAAGTGAAGAAATGTTTGCTGTCTGGGACAGTTGTTTCAGTTTCAAAACATCCTTTTTTGTCAATATTCCACGTCATAAAAGAATAAAGGTTAAATTTATGGATGAAGATGGCAGGGAAATTAATAGAGTATTTGAGAATGATTTTTCAGAGCTTTTCCAGCACGAAATAGATCATCTTCACGGTATTCTGGCCACAGACCACCTGGTCAGTAATAAAAATATAATTATGCGAGAGGAATGGGAGAAACACACAATTAAAAAATAAATGGAAAAATATTGTTTATCGTGAAACAAAAGGAATATAAATCTATGTAAAACCCTTCTGAAAAAATCTATTATTTTGAAAGATATTAAGTTATTTTTAATATATAAAAATTAATTTTCTACAATTTAGGGCCCTGATAAAGTATAGATTATAGAAAGTTAGGTGATATTATCAGAATATTAGTTGATGGTGATGGCTGTCCGGTTATTGATATTATAGAAAAA
Source organism: uncultured Halanaerobiaceae bacterium (assembly GCA_964609745.1). Taxonomy (GTDB): domain Bacteria; phylum Bacillota; class Halanaerobiia; order Halanaerobiales; family DATFIM01; genus CAZSTU01. Next base: position 2,433 of record CAZSTU010000027.1, on the reverse strand, counting down.
ACAGCTAAAAAATATGAATTACAACTTATTATTTTTACCAATTATGCTCATCAACTTGAGACCGGTTATGGGCGAATCAAAAAATATGATATAGAGGCTCAGGAGGTAGATATGGCAATAGCTAATAACTGTCAGGTAAATGATATTATAATTACTCAGGATTATGGTCTGGCTGCTCTTGTTTTAGGTAAAGGAGCTTATGTAATAAACAATAATGGATACCGTTATACAGAGAAGAATATTGATGAACTTTTGATGAGGCGCCATTATCATGCCAAAATGAGGAGAGCAGGAAAGAAGCATACAACTCAAAGTAAAAGAGAAGCAAATGATAATCAAAAATTTAAACGGGAATTAATTAAACTTATAGAAAAGATAAAAGAGATTTAGGTCAGTTTAGATTCATAGATATTTATTTAATAATAATAAACTGTAATATGAATATATAAAAGTGTATAGCAAGGGGTTAGACCCCTGGCTATAAATAGTTAAAATTTTTCCAGATAAAAAATTTTTTAGATATTTAAGGGAAAATTATTTTATTTCTTCAATAATAGTTTTGCAAAATACGGGGAGATCCCTGGGACCTCTAGATGTGATTATTTTTTCTCATATTTTTTGACAATTTTATTTTATATGCTTATTATTTAATTTAACAAAAATTATCAAAATCCTGCAACTATCTGTGTCAATTGTTGTGGTGATAATTAGTCACCATTTCTCAGGTGAGGTAAATCTTTAGGTTAAACTGAAAAAAATCTTGTATTGATTTTTAGCAACACATTAATTTACATGAGTTAATACACACTTATCTAAAATTAAAAACTATGTAAGTTTAAGAAACTTCATTCAAAGTTTAGACTGTGATAAATTAAATATGAAAAACCCCTGTCATAATTTTAATAGACAGGGGTCGACTTATTTTAACTCAGCAATTATTCCTTTTCCTCATTTTCTTCTGCTTCTTTTTCTTTATTTTCCTTACCTTTATCCAGTTTAGAGATTATTTCTGGAACCTGTTCAAATAATTTTTCCAGTGATTTTTTGCTTTTAACCGGCAACATTTCTACATTATCATCCCTGACAACGAGAATGGCATCAGGACTAATTTTACAGCCCAAACCACCGCCTCCACCGGCATTTGCTTCATTATCTTCTCCAAATCCTCCTCCAAGGCCAAAAGAGGTTGAAATAATTGGAATTAACTTAACTGATCCAACTTCAATAGGATCCCCGATAACAGTCTCAGTTTTTAGAAAATGATCCAGTCTGTCATACATTGATTCAAGTACATTTTTGGTTTCATTCATTTTCTTTTTCCACCTTTCTTTTTTTGTAAATTTTCCAGAGAATTTTTAATGTTCGAGGGCTTAAGGCAAATATAATCACCGTTACCATAATTGAAATGGGAACTAATTTGCCTTTAATTATTCCTTTGCCTTCCATCACCTCCTCTGACCAGGGTATATTCAATTTTACAGGTAAAGCAGGATAGGCGCCCATTAAAGAATAATAGTTAGCAAGTAATATACCATTAAGATGTGGTTCTGAAAAAGAAATAGTAAGACTTAGGTTAAAATGGTCTGGCTTGACTTTTTTCAGGATTTTTATTAAAAAACGCAGTATATGTTTTATATTATTCAGGGTGACTATTTTAAAGGGGAATCCATTCTTATCTTTACTGTTTTTATCAGGGATATTATCTGTATATTCTTTATTTGTTTTTATATTTTTTGTACTTTTTTGCTTTTTAAAATCTTTTGTATAAGTATAAAAGAGTATTTTAAGGTTTATTTCCCCGCTAAAGCCGTCTTTATATGTAAATTTAAACTTATAATGGAATCTTAGGGAAAGAATTATTAATATAATTGAGATAATTAATATTATAGAGTAAATTAAAATAGAGATAATCAAATTTTGTTCCTCCCCTATATGTATATTTGCAGTAAATATTTTCAATTCGCAAATATTTTGTTAATTTTGAACAATTATTGTCTATTATATATTTCTATTAATATATAAAAAACTCCTTTTTTTTAAAAATTATTTTTAATATGACCCGGGCCAGCAGGTATGATATTCACCTGACTGTTAGGATATTTATCCTTAAGCCTTTTAGTTATCTTACGGTATATACCGCTCCATTTTTCCATATTTATATCGTTTTCCACTACAACAGTAATATCAAAAATTATCATATTTCCTGCCTGGCGGCACCTTAGTTGATTAATTTTCAACATACCCGGGGGAAATGGTTTGATTACTGACCTTATTTTCTTGACATCAAATGGGCTTTTATCTGCTAGAGAGTAAAAAGCCTTTTTCAGTAGATAGAAGCCTGAAACAAGAAGAAATCCGGCAATTACTGTATAACATATGATGGCACTTTCTGATCCACTCTCTGCTGTAAGAGGTGAGAAGGTCCAGGAGTGC
>CAZSTU010000026.1:0-15936 GCA_964609745.1 uncultured Halanaerobiaceae bacterium | reverse complement strand
GGATGGATGAGCCCACCTCACGCCGTGGTTTTAAGACTCAACATCTAAACCTCTGCAAGCTGCGGGGACTGGCCCGGGCGGGTAGGGGCGGTGTGACTGCCCTGCATGATCCCAATCTGGCACTTAAATTTTGTGATAAAGTAATACTGATACGAGAAGGGAAGGTTTTGGCCCAGGGCCCGGTATCAGAGATAATGACAGATCAAAATCTGGGTCTGGCCTATGACATTGAAATTCAGGTTGATAGAGCAAAAAGAGGAGTGGAAATTGCCTGGGAAAAAAATTCTCTTTCCGGATGAGGAGTGATATAGTGAGCACAATGATTGATAATTTGCCCATAAAAGCGGGCAGTATAATAACAGTGGTGGGAGCAGGGGGGAAAACTTCCACCATAAGATATCTTGCAAATAAATTAAGTTTTGACAGCATAATTATTACTACAACCACCCATTTTCTTTCCTTTAACTCATTTGCTCATAAGGAGATAATTATTGATGATTACCAAAAATTAATGAAAAGGGCAGATGCTGCCTTAAAAAATCATAAAAGAGTGGTACTGGGTAGATATAAGATGCCGACTCCACCGGAAATGAGCAAAAAAAGAATAAACGGACTTCCCCCGGGGTGGGTTGATGAATTATCCAGAAAAAATCCACATAGTGTCATCCTGGTTGAAGGGGATGGATCAGCCCGTCTGCCCATAAAGGCACCTGCTTCACATGAACCTGTAGTACCGGAAAAAACTGATTTACTTTTGCCGGTACTGGGCATGAAGGCCCTTGATAAAAAAATGAACAGCACTAACTGCCACAGACTGCAGGAGTTAAAAAAACTCAAAAGTGATAAAGGGTCTCCCATGTACATAGATGATGAGCTGATTGTCAGTATTTTAACTGACAGGAGGTCTTATGGTTCTTATATACCAGAGGTGAGTGAATATATTCCACTATTGAACCAGGTAGAAGAATACAATCTGGAGAGAGTAAAGTTGACAGCAGATAAATTAATAAAAAGTGGACTTAAAAAAGTAATTTTAATGGATACTCACCGCCGTGAACCTTTGAGATATATAAAAAGGAGGAAAACAAATGACAGTAAACAGGAAAGTACTTGTTAAGGGTGGAGGAGATCTGGCCTCTGGAGTAATATACCGACTCTATAAGGCAGGACTGGAGGTGACAGTAGCTGAAAAAAGCCGTCCCTCAATGGTAAGAAGGACAGTTTCTTTCGGGCAGGCTGTATATGATGGAGAATATGAAGTAGAAGATATCCCCGCCCGGCTGATTACCAATCATGATCAATTCAATAACTGTCTGTCTGCAGGGATAATACCCGTCTTTGTAAGTGAATTGATGCGGGCTGTAAGGGACTGGTTTAAACCTGATATAATTGTGGATGCCCGAATGATGAAAAGGGAGAATGACACTGATATTGATGAATCCTCCCTGGTTATCGGACTTGGACCGGGCTTTGAGGTGGGTAAAGATGTTCATGCAGTAGTAGAAACCTGCCGCGGACACTATCTGGGCCGTACACTTTATGAGGGCAGGGCCCTGCCCGATACCGGCCAGCCAGGCGAAGTTCAGGGTTATACTGAAGAGAGGGTGGTTTATGCCCCGCGTGATGGTAATTTCAATTCTCATAAAGAGATTGGTGATTATATAAATAAGGGTGAACAGTTTGGACTGTTGGGGAAAACACCGGTAAAGGCCAAAATTTCCGGAATAATCAGGGGGCAGATACACCCCGGTTATGAGACAGATAAGGGAATGAAAATAGGAGACATAGATCCCAGGGCAGAGAGGGATCACTGTTTTAAAATATCCGATAAAGCACTGGCTGTAGGCGGTGGAGTGCTTGAGGCGATCTTTCATTTAAAACAAAAATGGCAGAATAACTAATGGAGGAGGCAGTTTCTAATGAATAGACTCGATATTTTAAAAAATATAGCAGATAACAAAAATGAAGATAAAAAAGCATTATTGCTGACAGTTGTGGATTATAAAGGAGAGAATGGAGATAAAAATTTGCTGGGTGAGAAAATATATATTACAGAAAAGAGAGGGCCCCTGGCAAGTGAGGGTATTGAGCCCCTGCTGGCTGAAATAATGGACAACCTTCCGGCCAGTGAAGAACTGCTGGATAGGGTTCAGCCTGAACTCTTTCAAATAGAGCTCGCCGGTAAAAGACTGGAATTATATATGGAAGCAATAATAGATAAACCCCGTCTGCTCATTTTTGGGGGAGGGCATGTTTCCAAACCGCTGGCCCGGATTGGCAGTATGTCCGGGTTTGAAGTGAACGTGATTGATGACAGGCCTGATCTATTGACAGCAGACCGTTTTCCCACTGCTGATAATCTAATATGTGAAGAGTTTGCCCTATATCTTGCAAGGGAAAAGATAGGCAGTGAGGATTATCTGGTAATTGTCACCAGGGGTCATCAGCATGATTATACTGTTTTAAAAAGGGTAATTAACAGTCCTGCTCGCTATATCGGCATGATTGGCAGCAATAGGAAGGTTAATCTTACCTTTGAAAGACTCAGGGAAAAAGAAGGAACTTCTGATGAATTATTAAATAGAGTTAATGCACCGGTGGGTCTGGATATTGGAAGTGAGACACCGGCAGAGATAGCTGTATCAATAATTTCCGAGATAATTGCTGTAAGGAGGGGTAAAAAGTGAGATACAGTCTGCTTGAAGAAATAACTGAAAGTGATAGAGGGGATGGTCTTGCTCTGGCCACGGTCATTGCCTCACACGGTTCTGCCCCCAGGGAGGCAGGAGCACAGATGATAGTTTATCCTGATGGTAAGATAAGTGGTACAGTCGGTGGGGGAGAGATAGAATATAAAGTAATAAAAAAGGCACAAAAGTTAATTGAAAAAAGAGCAGAGGGCAGGTATGAATTTGACATGAGTAATGAAGATGCGGCCAGGGTGGGCGGTATCTGTGGTGGTAGAGTGGAAATCTTTATAGAAAGTTTTGTTTAAGTCTAAATTATATTTTGCTAATTATTAGTTTTTAGTATTTATTTTCCTCAGTGTTTAAAGTATTTAGTTTTTCGCTGGTATTTGGATTATTTAGTTGTCCCTAAGTATTTAAAGGAGGTAAAAAATGCTTCTCAAAAATGGCAGAATTGTTAGTGAAAAGGGCAAAAAAAGAGAGGATATCAGAATTGAAAAGGGGGAGATAAAAGAAAGAGGAAAGGGATTAAAACCTCTCGCGGGAGAAAGGGTTATGAATCTGGCCAATCGCCTTATTTTCCCCGGGTTTATTGACCCTCATGTTCACTTTCAGCTTGAGGCCAGGGGGGCTGTCTCCATAGATGATTTCTTTCACGGCAGTATATCTGCTGCCTATGGCGGGGTTACCACCTATATTGATTATGCTGACCAGACCGCTGATTCTCTTCTGGCAGGACTCTGGAGGAGACAGGCTCTGGCTGCTGACAAATCTGTGCTGGATTATAATCTGCACCTTGTAATCAACAATGATTTTGAGCCTAAAAAACATCTGCAGGAGATGGACAGACTAAAAGAAGCGGGTATCAGGAGCATAAAATTATTTACCACCTATGCCGGGATATACATGTTAAGTGTGGATAAAATGGAGGCCATTTTTAAAAAGGCTGCTGAAAATAACATTCTGGTTACGGTTCATGCTGAAGATGATGAAATAATACAGAAAAGACTAAAAAAGCACAGAAGGGAAGATAAACTGGGAGTTGAATTTCATCCTGATATCCGGCCGGCAGAAGCAGAAAAAAATGCTGTCAATAAGATAGCTGAACTCTCCCAAAAAACAGGGGCTACTGCCTATATAGTTCACCTTTCCTCTAAAGCAGGATATAAAGCGGTAAAGAAAGCCCAAAAAAAAGGTGTGAATCTCCTGGCTGAAACAGCTCCCCACTACCTCCTTTTAAATAGAGATAGATATACCGGTCCAGATGCCCGCCTCAACCTGATGACACCCCCCCTGAGAGAAAAAACAGACAATGAAGCACTCTGGCAGGGCCTGGCCGAAGGAAGTATTGAAGTAGTGGGTACAGACCACTGTGCCTTCACCCCACAGCAAAAAAATATCGGGAATAATTCACTTGATATTTATCCCGGTATTCCGGGAGTTGAGACACTCTTTCCCCTTCTTTACAGTTTTGGGGTAAAAAAAGAAAGGATTAGTATTTCCCGCCTGGTGGAGGTTCTTTCCACCAATGCCGCCCGGTTATTCGGCCTCTATCCGCAAAAAGGCAGTGTGGAAGTAGGGACAGATGCTGACCTTGTCATTTTCAACCCCGCTCCTGAGTGGAAGCTTTCCGGTGACAAACTGCATTCTCTGGCCGGATATACTCCCTATGCGGGTCTGAAGATTAAAGGGCAGATTGAACAGACTCTGCTCAGGGGTGAGCCAGTTGTTGATTTTAATAAATTTAACGGCAGCCGGGGTGGCGGTAAATTTATCAGGGCCGGGGAGATAAGTTACAGCCAGTGAAATCAAATAATCTTTTTTTAACAGGGGAAAAAGGAGTGGGCAAAACAACTCTGCTGGTAGAAATATTAAATAGTCTGGCAATAGAGCCTGCAGGATTTATGTGTATAAGGGAAGGCAGCAAAGAGAAACCACTTGCCTTTTATCTGGTTTCTGCCCTTCAGTATCTGCAGCAAAAAGAAGAATTGTCTCCCGCAAAAGAAAGCTGTTTTGCCCGGCGCAGTGATCTGGAAAGTCCCTGGCAGATAAAGGATGAGGTGTTTAATATCAGGGGGAAATTGCTTTTGGAGAAGCCCGGTGAGGCTCCGCTGGTGGTCATGGATGAGCTGGGACGTTTTGAAAAAAATGCTGCGGAATTTCAAAAGTGTGTGTTTGATAAACTCTCATCTTCCGTACCGGTGCTGGGGGTAATTAAGGATGAGAAGCTTCCCTTTCTTGACACGGTTAGAGCCAGGCCTGATACCGGAGTCTATAGATTAACTGTTAATAATCGCCGTTTACTCAAAAACAAAATAATGAACTGGCTCAAAAAATATTAAGATACTGGAGGAGAGATAACTATGTATACGGCAGTAATCCTGGCGGCAGGTGAGGCCAGGAGAATGGGTGCTTTAAAACAGCTTCTACCCTGGGAAAAGAGTACAGTACTGGAGACGGTAATCAAAAATGTGTTAAAATGTGAGCTCATTGATGATCAAACAAGAGTGGTCCTGGGGGCAGGCCGGGAAAAGATAAAACCCCGCTTGAAAAAAATCAGTGATAACAACTTAAAAATAAGAGAAAACCCTGCCTACAAAGAAGGAATGATTTCTACTATCAGAACCGGTATAAAAGACCTCCCCTCCTCAACTCAAGTTCTTCTATTTGTACTGGGAGACCAACCACTCATAACACCACAAATTTTTTCAAAATGTATTGATCAATTTCAAAAATCCCGGACAAAGATGCTTGTTCCCACCCATAAAGGACAGAACGGCCATCCCGTAATTGTTTCCACAGAACTTATTCCTGAAATAAAAAAGTTAAATGGCCCGGGGGGATTGAGGGGTCTTTTTGATATTATACCGGAAGAAATTGAATATTATCCTCTAGATGACAAAAGAATAGTGATCGATTTTGACTTTTATGATGAATATAAGAAATATCGCAGCCGGGAGCAAAATAAAAGGGGTTATAACTTAAATTACAAGTTCTGGCTGGAGGGTGATAAAAAAGTCTTTGGTGATGGCCCCTGTGATATACTACAGCGTATAGACCGCTTTGGTTCACTCAGGAGGGCAGCTGAAGATATGAAAATGTCCTACAGCCAGGCCTGGAATCTTATAAATAAACTGGAGGACAGACTTGGTTTTAAGTTAATCAAAAAACAGGCAGGTGGTCGCTCAGGTGGTGGTTCAAAACTTACCGAAAAGGGACGTGTACTGCTTGATGCTTTTTTGGCCTTCAGGCGTGAAATCCATTATAAGCTAACCGAACTTGAAGACAAATATTTTAATGAGGAATTATGGGATAAGCTGCAGCAATAAAATATGGTTAATAATGGTTTGACACACATATTCAAATTTGTTAATATAATCTATAATCTATAAATATAACTTAAAAATTTTAAATATAATATAATTTAAATTTATTTATTATTGCAGGAGGATCATAATGGCAGTAATTGTGCAAAAATACGGGGGGAGTTCTCTCTCAGATATAAATAAAATTAAAAATGTGGCAGATAATATTATCGCCCAAAAGGAAGAAGGCTTTGACCTGATAGTGGTGGCTTCGGCCATGGGGAATACTACTGATGAACTTTTAGATATGGCCTACTCCATAACTGACAGGCCGGAAAAAAGAGAGGTTGATATGCTGATTTCCTCAGGTGAACAGATTTCCATATCTCTTCTGTCTATAGCCCTCAGGGAAAAGGGCTATAAGTCAGTATCCCTGACCGGATTTCAGGCAGGTATTAAGACTGGAGGTATACATACCAGAAACAGGATCAAAGATATTGAAGACCGCCGTATAAGAAGACATTTAAATAATGATAAAATTGTGGTTGTGGCCGGTTTTCAGGGTATTAATGAAAATGGTGATATAACAACCCTCGGCCGCGGTGGTTCTGATACTTCAGCAGTGGCCCTTGCCGCCAGTTTTAATGCCGGTTGTGAGATATTTACAGATGTTAGCGGTATATTTAGCGTTGACCCCCACCATTATCCATCTGCCAGCAAACTAAAATATTTAAGTTATGAAGAAATGCTGGAGTTGGCAAGTCTGGGGGCAAATGTTTTAGAGACCAGGGCGGTTGACCTGGCCCAGAAATATAAAGTGCCCCTGTATGTAGCAGCAAGTCATAAAGAAGAAAAGGGTACATATATAAAGGAGATTGATAGTAAAATGGAGGACAAAAGTGTTACCGGAATTACTGTCAATGAGGACGTTTTGATGCTGACTATAAATCAGGTACCTTATGAACCTGAAAATATAGCTTTAATATTTCAAAAACTGGCTGCCAGAGATATAAATATTGATATGATAAGTCAGACACCGCCTGATGATGGTCTGGTTAACATCTCTTTTACCACTTCCAGAGAGGATTTGAGAGAAGTAAGGGAAGTGCTGCAAAATATAAAAAAAGAAATAGCGGACATTACGGTACAGAGAGATGAAAGTGTGGTTAAAATCTCGGTAATAGGTATTGGCATGAGACAGCAATCGGGTGTTGCTGCCCATATATTTGATATATTTGCCAGAAATAAGATTAAATTTAAACAGGTGACAACTTCTGAGATCAGTATCTCCTATACAATTGACAGTGAAGTACAAGGGAGGGCGGTAAAGGCCCTTGCCGAAGAATATGAACTTTAAAATTTTGATTTTTTATTGAATTAAAATATCTTTATTTATAATAGTAATAGTAGAGGAGAAGATAAATATTAAAGGGGTGATAATGTGAGTAAAGAGGAAAATAAACTGGAAAGTGCCCGGGAGATAGCCAGGTTTATTAAAGAGGCAGATAAGTCCACTCCCGTCAAACTTTACATAAAGGGAGAATTATCAGATATAGATCTTGGAGAGTACAGATATTTTGGTGATGACCGTAGTGGAGTAATATTTGCCGAATACAGTGAAATAAAGGGTTTACTTGCAGAGTATGAAGATAAAATAGAGGATTATGAACTGGAAAATGACCGCCGCAATTCAGCCATTCCCCTGCTTGATTTAAAAAATGTTGAAGCCAGAATAGAGCCCGGTTCAATTATCAGGGATAAGGTTAAAATTGGCAAAAACTCAGTAATTATGATGGGGGCAGTGATCAATATTGGGGCTGAAATAGGTAAAAACACCATGATTGATATGAATGTTGTGGTGGGTGCTCGCGGCAGGATAGGAGACAATGCCCACATAGGTGCAGGTGCGGTAATAGCAGGAGTGCTGGAACCCCCCAGCAAAACACCGGTCATAGTGGAAGATGAAGTATTAATTGGTGCAAATGCTGTTGTTCTGGAAGGTGTAAGAATTGGCAGGGGAGCTGTGGTTGCTGCCGGTTCGGTGGTGACAGGGGATGTGCCGCCTGATACAGTTGCTGCCGGTACACCCGCCCGGATAATAAAGGATAAGGATGCCGGTACAGTGGAAAAATCACAAATTTTAAATGAACTTAGAGAGGGCAATAGTTAAGCAGGAGGAAAATATTATGGGTCAAATACTGGAAGATGATAATAAGTTTTTGCTAAATGTCTACAACCGCCTGGGACTGGAAATAGTCGACAGTGAGGGATCTTATCTTATTGACAGTGATGGTAAACACTATCTGGATATGTTCAGTGGTATAGCTGTTAACTCCCTGGGCTATAGTGATACCGGACTCAAGGCAGAGATAAAAGATCAGCTTGATAAATACATTCACCTTTCCAATTACTTTGCCTCTAAACCTGTTACAGAACTGGCCCGCCTGCTGGTAGAAAACACCCAGGCTGCTGGTGTCTTTTTTGCCAATTCAGGCAGTGAAGCCAATGAGGCAGCTTTTAAACTGGCCCGTCTTTATGCTAAAAGTATAAATAAAGATAAAATAGAATTTCTGGCTGCAAAAGACGGTTTTCATGGTAGAACTGCCGGAAGTCTCTCCCTTACCGGCAGGGAAAAATACAGGGATAAATTTGCCCCCCTTCTACCACATATCAAACATTTTGACTTTAATAACAGTAAGGATTTAAGAGATAAGGTAAGTGATAATACAGCGGCCGTTTTTTTAGAAATCATTCAGGGAGAGGGTGGAGTACACGAGATAAGCCGTGAATTCATAACCACAGTAAAAAAACTCTCTCAAAAATATAATTTTTTAGTAATTGTGGATGAGATACAGACAGGTATGGGCAGAACCGGCAAATTTCTCGCCTCGGATTATTATGATTTTGAGCCTGATCTGCTCACTCTGGCCAAATCACTCGGCGGGGGACTGCCCCTGGGCGCACTTCTGGTCAGTGAAAAATTAAAAGATGTATTTTCCCCCGGAGACCACGGCAGCACCTTTGGCGGTAATCCCGTGGCCTGTGCTGCCGGTGCCTATATGGTGGAAACAATTGCTGATGATAATTTCCTTGCCCGATTACAAAAAAAGAGCAGTTTTTTAATAACAGAATTAATGAGACTTAAAACAGATTATCCCCGGATCATAAAAGATATAAGGGGTAGAGGCCTGATGCTGGGAGTGGAGTGTGGTTTACGGGCAGTGGATATTAAAAAGAGGGCTTTAAAAGAAAATCTCCTGTTAAATGTGACAGATAACACTGTTATCAGACTGCTACCTCCTTTAAATATTAAGAAAAAAGAGCTCGAAAAATTTATTGAAATCATGGAAAAATTAATTGCAGGTGTTGCCCGTGAATGAAAAAGAACTTTTGCAGTATGTAAGGGATGAAAAGCTGAGAGACTTTTTTAAAAAACATATAAAATGCTGGGGGCCAGAAATGAAAAGCTGGGTAATAAATATCCCTTCCATCATCAAAAATTTAACTTTTCAGAGACTCTTTTCTTTCAGGGGGCTTCCCTTTATATCAGAATAGCAAAAAAATTGAATATTGTATAATTTTATAAAAAACATATAATGAGGAAGGAAATCAAAAAATATTGTTGAAAAATATATGTAGGAAGTTAAGATATATGTAAGATAATTTTCAAAAATTTAGTACTGATGCCGGGAGATGATGGTAGATGATGGAAAAAGAGACTGAAAGATTTAGTTCAGAAAGGCGTTTTCGCTCGCTTTTTATACATAATCCTGATTCGATTTTTGCCCTGAACTTAAAAGGAGAAATAGTTTCTGCAAATCCTGCAGCTGAGAAAACATTTGGTTATAATAGTGAGGACCTAAAGGAAAGAAGTTATGATAAATTTATCAGCAAAGATGATCAAAAAAAGGCAGTTAAGTCTTTTCGCAAAGCTTTAAATGGAGAATCAAGTTTTTTTGAAGGAACGGTTTTTGATAGGGAAGGGAAAAGCATACATATTAGAGCCAAGCTTTTTCCCATGATCATAGAAAACAATATTGTTGCTGTCTACAGTATCATTAAGGATATTACAGAAAAAAAAGAGATTAAATCAAAGCTTAGCAATCTTACCTATTATGATACTCTGACCGGTCTTCCCAACCGTAATTTTTTAGAAAACAGGCTTGAACGGCTGGCAGGGACCAAAAAGTCCTTTGCTCTGCTCTTTCTTGACCTTGACCGCTTTCAGCGTATAAATAATTCTCTGGGACACAGTAATGGTGATCTTTTATTACAAAAAGTATCAAAAAAGCTCAGATCACAGCTGAATAGTAAGGCAATTGTTGGCAGGTTTAGCAGTGATGAATTTATGCTGATTTTGCCCGGGATAGATGAAAACCAAAAAATAGAAAAATACATCTGCCGCCTTTTTGATGCTTTTTCCCAACCATTTCGTATGAATGACAGACAGATATATATTTCCTTTAGTATAGGGGTTAGTATCTATCCTGATCACAGCAGTGATCTGGAGGAATTAATCAAAAAGGCAGATCTTGCCTTACACAGGGCTAAATTGGAGAATAATAGTGGATATTCTATTTATGATAGTGATTTGCTTCAGAGGGAAAAAAGAGTTACCAAACAGTTAAACCTGGAGGGGGCACTGCGTCAGGCCGTACAAAATAATGAGTTTAGATTGCATTATCAGCCGCAAATAGATATAGAGAGCGGAGAAGTTATTGGCATGGAAGCTTTGATCCGCTGGCATCACGAAGAATACGGCAATGTATCTCCCGCCGATTTTATTCCCCTGGCAGAGGAGATGGGTCTTATTGGCAAAATTGGCAACTGGGTATTAAGAGAGGCAGCAAAACAGCTGTCAACCTGGCAAAAAGAGGGGATAGCCCCCGGCCGGCTGGGAGTCAATGTCTCTATAAATCAACTGCGTGATGGAGGATTTATAGATGAAGTTGAGCAGGTTGTTAATGAGTTTGATCTTACCCCCGCTTCTCTGGAGCTGGAGGTAACGGAGAATATTGTCCGTGATCTGGAAGAAATAGAGGAAGTATTGAATACTCTGCAAAATTGTGGAGTAAGGGTGGCTGTTGATGATTTTGGTACAGGTTATTCTTCACTGAGTGTGCTGGCCGGTCTTCCGATTAATACTTTAAAAATAGACAGAAAGTTTATAGAAGATAGTTCCAGTGATGAACAGGCTCAGGCTTTAATCAAGACAATTATTGAACTGGGTGAAAACTTAGGTCTGTAAGTGATTGCTGAGGGAGTGGAAACAAAAAAACAAAAAGAAATTCTTCTTACCATGGCCTGTAAGCTGGCCCAGGGCTATTTATTTAGCCGCCCACAGCCGGTAGAGTCAGTAGAAGAAATTTTAGATTAATAATATAGATAAATGAGTAAAAATAAAGGCAGATAAAAGAAGGGCAGTAGTACATAATTTTTACACAAATACTTATGTTTGTTTGACGTAATGACATTTTTGTATTATAATTCTTTCAGCAGCATATAAATATTACAGCATACAATGAGAATGATTATCAACCAGAGGAGTGAAAAAAATGTCACAGAGGAGTTTACTTGATATAAAAGAAGGAGAAAAAGCCCGGGTTATAGGATATCGTGGTGGTTATGGCCTCAAACAGAAGCTGGAGGCCCGGGGTATAAGAGAGGGAAAAGAAATAGCAAAAATAAGTGACAGCTTTATCGGTGGTCCTGTCACCATCCAGGTTGATAACAGCAAGGTGGCTTTAGGCCGCGGTATGGCAGGACGAGTTATGGTTGAGGTGATTAGTTGATGAAGGTGCTACTTATGGGCAACCCCAATGTTGGTAAAAGTGTAATCTTTTCCAAGATGACAGGAACCAGTGTAACTGCTTCCAATTACCCAGGTACCACTGTAGAATTTACATCAGGTTATATATCTCAAGGGGGAGAAGATATACAGGTTATTGATGTGCCCGGCACCTATACCTTAAGTCCCACCAATAGAGCTGAAGAAGTGGCTGTTGAAATGTTAAAAAAAGGAGATTTGGTGGTAAATGTGATTGATGCCACAAATCTTGAGCGCAATCTTAACCTGACCCTGCAATTACTGGAAAAAGATATACCCGTAATTGTTGCCCTTAATATGTGGGACGAAGCACAACATAAGGGTATTGAAATTGATGTGGACAAACTAAAAAAAATACTTGGAGTTCCTGTTATCCCAACAGTTGCTGTTAAAGGCAAGGGTATCAGGGATCTTATATATAATTTTGATCACAGTGAAAGCAAAAAAAATAAATTCGGTAGTGCTGATAAACGCTGGGCAGAAATTGGCCGTATTGTTGAGCAGACTCAGGAGATAAATCCCCGTTCACACACCTGGAGGGAGATACTTGATGAGGTTACAATCAGGCCCTTGAGTGGTCTGCCTATTATGGCCGTTGTTTTATATATTTCATTCTGGATTGTGCGCTTTATAGGTGAGGGACTAATTGGACATGTAACTGAGCCGTTTTTTAATACTGTTTATGTCCCAATATTGACCCGTTTGAGCGAGATTATGGGGGGAGGGGGATTTTTACACAATTTATTAATTGGAGAGTTAATTCAGGGTAGTATAGATCTGGGGCAGTCCTTTGGACTTTTGAGTACAGGTATATATATTCCCTTTGCTGCTGTTCTCCCCTATATTATAGCCTTTTATCTGGTGCTGGGTTTATTAGAAGATACCGGTTATTTGCCCCGTCTGGCAGTACTTGTTGATAATCTCTTTCACAGGGTTGGTTTGCACGGATTTTCCATTATTCCCATGATACTGGGCCTGGGCTGCAATGTTCCGGCAGCTCTGTCTGTGCGCAGTCTGGAAAGCAGGAGAGAGAAGTTTATAGCAAGTACATTAATGGCCATCTCTGTCCCCTGTATGGCCCAGATTGCAATGATCATTGGTCTTCTCGGTCCACATGGCGGTATTTATATTTTTTATGTATTTGCTATACTTATAATCGTCTGGACAGTAGTTGGGCTGATAATGAATAAACTTCTGCCTGGATTTAGCAATGATCTTTTGCTGGAAGTACCCACACTTCGCCTGCCGAGTCCAATAACTGTAATCAAAAAATTGTGGATGAGGATGTTCAGTTTTTTGCGGGAAGCACTCCCCTATATGTTACTGGGAGTATTTATAGTTAATCTTCTTTATGTTCTCGGCTTTTTTGCTTTACTAACAAGACTTTTGGGACCATTTTTAAATAAAATTTTTGGTCTGCCCCGTTCTGCTGTTTCCGCACTTCTTATGGGTTTTTTAAGAAAAGATCTGGCAATGGGCCTTTTGGCTCCTCTGGAACTTACAGCCAAACAGCTGGTAGTTGCCAGCACCATTCTGGCCGTATATTTTCCCTGTATTGCCACCTTTATGGTCCTTATCAGAGAGCTGGGAGTTTTTGATATGTTTAAGTCAGCCCTGATTATGGTTGTCACTGCATTTACAGTGGGAGGATTTGTCAATTTTACCTTCCAGGACGGTGGTTTTACCCTTCTAGGATGGCTTTTGCTGGTGGGGGTTTTTCTGTTCATACATTATATACCGCAAAATGAAGAATCAGGCCTTGCCCTCTAGATTAATTCATTTTCTTCCTCTAGATTATTAATTTTTTGGACATATTTATCTATATCAAATTTTCTTTCAAGTCCTCCGGCACTCATATAGCGGACCTTGCCGTAAATATCCCGCTCGGCCCAGGCCCTGTCGTGTTTACCAAAACACCAGGCAATACCGGCATGGGCGTTGGCCCCCCTCCCATCCAGATTATATTTATTATTGAGATAACGGGTTGTGTTAACTGCCTGCCGGGGGGTTTCACTCCATTCAAGAATTTTTTTGCCCCAGTACATCCTCATATAGCCGTGCATGTAAGCTGTGAGTTTCATCTCACGCTGGGCGGCATTCCAGTATTTGTCATGAGTATTTCCCTTTTCAAATTCCTCTTTACTGTATATATATTCCCTGCTATCACTACTGTGTTCTGTTAGTGTATTATAGGCCCACTCAGGCAGTATAGACTTTAAACTGCGGTCATAGTCAGGATTGTAGTAAATAAAGTTAAAACTCAGCTCCCGGCGGACAATTAGTTGTTCCAAAAATTCTTCTTTGCCGGGACTTTCTGTTTTACCTATACTATTTGCAATATAAACCGGTGAAATGTGGCCAAAATGAAGATAGGGACTTAGATATGAGGTACAGTCGGCTACCGGGTCATTGCTTTTTTTGTGATATTTATCCAGCTTTTTTTCCATAAATTGTTGCAGAAGTTTATGGGCTGCCTCCTGTCCACCCCGAAATTTTTTTACAGCTTTTACAGTATCATCTATTGAAAGATTTTTAAGAATATTATTGATATCCCCTCTATTTTTAAGGGATAATATCTCTATTGAACCATCTGCTGCTGGAGAATTAAACACAGTTTTTTCCGGCAGCTTATGTTTTAGTTTATGTTTTTTTATATCTTTAATAAAGTGGTTCTTTTTATCATTAATTTTGGGTCTCAGGGTATATGCTGCATATTCTTCCTTATTTGAGGCAGTTTCTACGGGTACCACCAGGTTTGTTTCAACCTGCAGCAGGGGACAGTCAATTCGCTCTGCCACCTGATTGCGCCACCTGCGGGTAATACGCAGATATCCTCCATCCACAACTACCAGAGAAGCCTTTCTGGAAAAAACACTGACAGCCTTTGGGGTGTTGCCTCGGGTAATTATTAATTTAATATCTTTTTTTGCCAGTTTTTCTTTGAGCTCCAAAAGCCCTTCCAGCATAAAATGATAATGACGCAGATTTCCTTCTGGAAAATTATCGTTAATAACAAAAAGGGCCAGCAGGGGCTGCCCTAATTTATTTGCTTTATTTATTGCATATTCCAGAGCCTGGTTGTTATCGGCCCGCTGGGCCGCCTGTACCCAGTAAAGCACGTAATCTCTCTTTTTTATTTTCTTTTTGTTAAAAGACTTTATCCTTTCTTTAGCTATCAAAGTTAACCTCCTAGTTGGCAATATTTTTCTCCTTATTTAAAACTTCTGTTATAAAGACTTCAACTATATCCGGGTCGTATTTTTTGCCTGCATTTTCACGTAATTTATCTACAGCCTCCCTGTGACCACAGGAGGGGCAGTTGGGACGTCCATTTGTTAGCACATCATAGGTATCAACCACAGCAATTATTCTGGCCAGCAAAGGAATTTCCTTACCTTTCAGCCCCCGGGGATAGCCACTACCATCCCAGTGTTCATGATGAGCAAGAATGTCTTCAGCCACACTGTTGAGGTGTGGAGATGAACTGGCTATCTGATAACCTATTTCAGGATGACGCTGTAATTCTCTTTTTTCTTTTTCACTAAGAGTTTCTTCTTTTTTTAGTATATCTTCATTTACTCCGACTTTACCCAGATCATGTAATTCGGCTAAAAGGCCCAGATTTGTCAGCTGCTGGTCATTTAGCCCGAGTTTGCGGCCGAGTTTTTTGGATAATACATGAAGACGGTGGCAGTGTTCATCAGTTTCATGGGTTTTTTCAAAAAATGATTTTTTAAGGGAGCTAATAATTTTCCCGTGTATATCACGACTTTCCTGTAATTTATTTTTATACATCCATTTTTCAGCCCTTTGAAACACTTCCTTAATATCTTCGTTTTTATCATTTTTAGCGGCAACTC
Organism: uncultured Halanaerobiaceae bacterium; assembly: GCA_964609745.1. Classification (GTDB taxonomy): domain Bacteria; phylum Bacillota; class Halanaerobiia; order Halanaerobiales; family DATFIM01; genus CAZSTU01. The sequence continues at coordinate 257 of CAZSTU010000026.1, read as the reverse complement.
CCAGGGCAATACTGGGCTTTACCGGTTCTGCGCTGAGAGACTGTACAGAGTTTTTGATTCTTTCTTTTATTTTACTGGCTGCTTTTTTATCAGTCTGCGGGAGGAGGATAACAAATTCATCCCCACCCCAGCGGGCTACAAGGTCTTCCTGGCGGCAGCAGTTTTTTATGATATTAGCAATTTTAACTAATAGTTTATCTCCCTTACCGTGTCCAAAAGCATCATTGGCCAGTTTCAGTCCATTTACATCGCCGATA
>CAZSTU010000025.1:15490-16676 GCA_964609745.1 uncultured Halanaerobiaceae bacterium | reverse complement strand
AGGGGTTCAAGTCCTCTTGCCCGTGCCATTTTTGTGTCTAATCTCCGGCAAGGTGACATTCTGGATCTTCTTTTTTAAATTTCTTTAAAAGCGATGGGTAAACTTTTTTGCAGTACATAATTATTGATTTATCGAATTTGTTACCTGCTAATTCAGATAAATTTCTAAATGCTTCTTTTAAACTGAGAGGATAGCGGTAGGGTCTAAAGGAAGTCATGGCTGTTAACGTATCTGCCACTGCTATAATTTTGGCCTCCAGTCTAATATCTTTCGCCTTAAGTCCCCGGGGGTAACCACTGCCATCCAGTTTTTCATGATGCTGTAGAGCTATTTCAGCTACGGGATATTGAAATTTAATCTGTTTCAATATTTCATAACTGTAATATGGATGTGATTTTATTAATTCTCTCTCCCTTTCATTGATCAATCCTTCTCTATTTAAAATTTCATTGGGAATATATATTTCTCCAATATCATATAACCGACCCGTTATTTCCAGGGTCTGAATTTTTTCTTTTGACAGGGATAATTCTCTGCCAATTATGGAGGAGAGTCTGGAGACCTTTTTGCCGTGTTTATTTTTATAGGGGTTATACCTGTAGATCATAGAACTGATAGTTTTAAAAGTTGAATCTGTTAGTTCACCCAGTACAGGAACTTTTGCACAGGTTATTTCTCTGATAGTAACCAGTAAGTGGGGATAATTATTTATGATAATTGTGTTTCTGGTAATTTCCACTTCCTGAAGATTACCTTCCTTATCTTTAATTTCTATACAGCTTAATTTGCAGGTATTATTGATAATATCTGAGATTTCCCTTTTTGTTAGATGAGGAAATAACTGTTTAAGTGTCATATTAGTGAGTTCATATTCGCTGTATCCCAGAAACTGTGAAGTATTAGTACTACAGGAGATGATCCTGCCATTATCAGGTTCTAATAGTAAATTAATTTCTGCCTTATTTTCAGAAAGGTAGTTATCGAGGGAAATTTTTAAATCTGTTCTACCCATCAGATAATCCAGAGAAACAGCAAATAAGTCTGCCAGACAGATAAGTATTTTTTGTGAGGGGAATCTCCTGCCCTGTTCATAATTAGCAACAGTTGTTCTGGTTATATCTAATTTTTGGGCCAGATCACTCTGCCGCCAGTTTTTTTCTTTTCTTAATAATTTTAGTCTATCAGG
>CAZSTU010000025.1:0-15390 GCA_964609745.1 uncultured Halanaerobiaceae bacterium | reverse complement strand
GAGGTTTTTTTCAATGAATTTAGGTAAAATGGCAGGTATGGAGGACTTTTCGTTGAAAAAACAGGCAAGGTTCAGTATATTGATAATTATGGCTTTTAATCTGTTATTGACAGTATTTGCTCTGTATGTGGTGGCAGGAGCCGGTCTGAATAGAAGTCAGTACTTAGTACCTATACTTATTGCTGGACTGTCAGTATTGGCGGCATATTTTCTTTTAAAAAGGATTGAAAAAAATATAAAGAGTTGTTTAAAAAAATTAAAGGAAGCCAATGAAAACTGTGGAAATAATGCCGACCTTTCAGTTGATACCGTAAAAGACATTGTGGAAAACAGTGATAATTTGCAGGCGCAAATTTCTGAATGTTTTGCTAATATTAAACAGATAAATGCTGCTAACGATGAGGGAAACAAAGCTGTTAAAGAAGTTGTTGTAACCATGAAAGAGTCTGCACAGGCGGTGGAAGAGATAGCCAGTTATGCGGAAGAAATGGCTGAAAATAGTGAGGAACTGCAGGGAAAGATTAGAGATTGTTTCAGAAGGGTAAGAGAAATAAATAAAGCAAATAATGAAGGTAATCAGGCTGTTAAGGAAGTAACTACTACCATGAATGAGTCGGCAGTTGCCGTGGAAGAAATAGCCAATTCTGCTCAGGAGATGGCCGAAAACAGTGATGAGCTCAATCAAAAAATCAATGATTGTTTTAAAGAAGTTAGACAGATCAATGAGGCTAATGATGAGGGTAATTCTGCTATAAAGGAAGTAGTTACCACTATGCATGATTCGGCGGCAGCAGTAGAGGAAATTGCATCCGAAATTGAGGAAGTATCAGGTGTGGTCGATATCCTCGCAGAAAACTCGGAAAAAGTAAGAGATGGTGCTGAAGAAAGTGTGACAAAGATGGACAGTACCAATAAATTAATTAAAAATGGTAATAAACTCATTGATAAAACTCTGGAGGCCATGAATTCTCTGCAGTCCAGAATAAAACGTATTGATGAAATATCTGTAACCATTAAAGAAATTACAGACCAGACCAACCTGCTGGCACTCAATGCAGCTATAGAAGCTGCCAGAGCCGGTGAGGCAGGTCGGGGTTTTAGTGTGGTGGCTGATGAGATAAGAGAACTGGCTGAGACAAGTAATGAATCAACAACAGAAATCCAGAAAATTTTGTCCAGTATAAAAAGTGAAGCCAGTAAGGTGAAAAATTTACTTGATAATGACAGTGGTGAAAATAATAATGTAGTTCAGGTCTTTAGTGAAATATCTAATAATGCTGATGATGTTTACGAATCCATGCAGACCCTCTTTAATCTGGCAGAGGATCAGGCAGGACAGACAGAAGAGACCAGTGCTTCTGTAGAAGAGATATCTGCCAATTCTGAAGAAGTATCAGCCCAGGTAGAGGAAGTATTGAGCAGTGTAGAAGAAATATCCGATCAATTTGATGAGACAATAGAGGCCAGCCGGGAACTTGACAGTGTTATTGATGATATAGAAGAAATAAACAAGGATTTTAATGCCGGGGTGCAGGAACAGGCCTCAAATTCTGAAGAAGTATCAGCCCAGGTAGAAGAGGTTTTGGGCAGTATGGAAGAGGTATCCGAACAGTTTGATCAGACAATTGAATCCAGCAAAGAACTTGACGATATTATTGATGATATTGAAACGACAAATGATGAGTTTAATGCCGGGATTCAGGAACAGGCTTCAAATTCTGAAGAAGTATCAGCTCAGGTAGAAGAGGTTTTGGGAAGTATGGAAGAAGTTTCCGAGCAGTTTGATGAAACTAATGAAGCCAGCAAAGAATTAGATGAAATAATGGACAAAATAGAGAGTGAAAGTGAAGAAGTTAATGAAGGGATTAAAGAACAAATCAATTTCAGTGAAAAAATGAGTTCACTTCTTAAAAAACTGGGAAAACAGTTTGAAATTCTGGGTTAGAAAATATTTAAGAAAACAACGGGAGGAGAGTACCCTTTATGATTCAGTCGGCCCTTGACTCACTTTCAGCAAATATTGTTATACTTGATAAAAAGGGGATTATAAGATTTACCAATGAAAAATGGGACCGTTTTGCCAGAGATAATGGTTTAAGTGAAAAAAAGGTGGGGAAGGGGGTTAACTATCTTAAAATATGTCAAAAGGCAAAAGACAGTTCAGCTCAGGGAGCAAAAAAAGTTTTACAGGGAATAAAAGATGTAATAGAAGGTAAGGTGGATGAGTTTGAACTTGAATATCCCTGTCATTCCCCTAATGAAAAAAGATGGTTCAGGATGAAAGTTACCCCCTTTAAGGGTGAGGGCCCTTTTTCAGTAGTTATAGCTCATGAAAATATTACAAAAAGAAAAAAGGCAGAAATGAAAATGAAGTATATGAGTTATCATGATTGGCTTACAGGTTTTTATAACCGTAATTTTCTGTCAAAAAAGCTCAAAGAACTGGACAATGATAAAAATCATCCTCTGAGTATTATTATGGGAGATATTAATGGTTTAAAACTTGTAAATGATACTCTTGGACATAAAAAGGGTGATGAGTTGATCTTAAGAACGGCAAAGATAATAGAAGAAAATTTGCGCAAAAAAGATATAGTGGTACGCTGGGGAGGTGATGAGTTTTTAATAATATTAAAAAATACAGAATGTAAAAAAGCTGAGCTAATAATTGACAGAATTAAAAAATGCTGTAGCAAAAAAAGCATAGAAAAATTTCCTATTTCAATTGCTATGGGCTGTGTAGAAAAAAAAGAAGATCAGCATTTTGCCTGTGCCTTTCAAAAAGCAGAAGACATGATGTATCGTAATAAATTGATTGAAAGTGAGAGCATGAGGGGTAATATGATTAACAATATATTGATTACTCTTGGAGAAAAAAGCCATGAAACAGAGGAACACTGTAACCGTATGGCCTCCCTGGCTCTTAAAGTAGGTAAAAAATTGGGGTTGACAAATTCTGATCTGGATAAATTAATTATACTGGCTTCTCTACATGATATAGGAAAAATTGCTATACCCACAGAAATATTGAAGAAACCGGATAAACTTACGGAAAAAGAATGGGAAAAAATAAAAGAACATCCTGAAATAGGTTATCGCATTCTCAAATCTTCTGAGGAATTTGCTTATATAGCAGGAGAGGTTCTGGCTCATCATGAAAGATGGGATGGTAGCGGCTATCCCCGCGGTCTTTCTGGTACAGATATTCCTTTATTATCCCGAATAATTTCTGTGGTAGATACCTATGATGTAATGACAAATGGTCGGCCCTATCGCAGTGCTGTAAGTCCTGAAAAGGCCCTGCAGGAAATAAAAGAAAATAGCGGCACACAATTTGATCCGGAGGTTGTAAAAATATTTATCGAGATAATAGAGGAAAAAGAAATATAATTTTTAAGAAAAAGGTCCTTTACTAGGACCTTTTTTTATTATTGAACAAAATATAAAAAAAATAAAGGGAAAAAGCAATTTATATATAATTATAATAATAATAGGTACTATTTATCTTTAGAAAAATAGGAATAAGAAAATTGAGGTGTTAGGTAATGGGGAAGAAAATGTTAGAAAATAATATTTTAAAGATAAAACCGGAAAATTTAAAGGCGGGAATGAAACTGGCTAAAGATATAGACTATAAATTTGGTAGTGTATTTCTCCCTCAAAATACCATTCTTGATACCCACAAGATAAAAAGATTGTGTCAGATGCCTGAAGTAGATGAAGTTAATGTATATGATGAAAAGGAAAACGAGCTCAGGGAAAATTTAGATGAGGTCCGGGACATTGAACTTGAATATCAGTCAACCAGAGATAAAACAAAATTAATTTTTGAGAGATTCAAATATGGTAATAAAATTAAGTACGGGGAAATAAATAATTTAACTGATGATATAACTTCACTGGGTAATGAGCAGGAGATGATGACCCTTTTAACAAAGGTTAGAGAGGTGGATCAATATACCTATAATCATCTAATAAATGTGGGTATGTTTAGTTATATGTTTGGTAGCTGGCTGGGTCTGTCAGAAGAAAAAAATAAAAAATTGGCTCAGGCCGGGCTTTTACATGATATTGGTAAGGCTCATATTCCCGATAAGATATTAAATAAACCGGGGAAGTTAACTAAAAAAGAATATGAGAAAATGAAAAAACATACTATTTATGGATACAATATGTCCCGTGAATTTCAACAGATTTCTGAAGCTGTTTCTCAGGGGATACTCACACATCATGAACGTTATGATGGTTCAGGTTATCCGCTGGGACTAAAGGGAAAAAAGATACCGCTTTTCGGTAGAATACTGGGGATTGTTGATACATTTGATGCCATGACAGCTGAGCGAGTATATAAACCCTGTAGCTCTCCCTTTAAAGTGGTGAAATTATTTATTGAAAAAGATATTAGAGCTTTTGATTATCAACTTGTAAATGTATTTCTTGATAGATTACCTAATTATTTTGTTAATAAAAAGGTGGAACTTGAGGATGGAAGAGAGGGAACAATAGTTTTTGTAAATCCCCAAAAACCTGACAAACCGGTACTAAAGGTTGGAAATGAGTATATAGATTTATTTAAAAATAATGAGGTGGAAATTAAGCGTATTATAGATAAAATATAATATAATAGTTGGGTAAAAGGTAGAATGAGGGTGTAAACCCTCTTTTTTTTATTTATTTTAACAGGACTTTAGACTTATTTGTTTAATAGTATATATAAGGTGTAACAGATATTTATTCAGAAGATAATGGAGGTCTTATCCATGAATATTATATTACTGGGTCTTCCGGGTGCCGGCAAGGGTACCCATGCCCGTAAACTAAATGAGAAATATGGTATCATTCATCTTTCTTCAGGACAGGTTATAAGAAAGGTTGCCAGGCAAAATTCTTCCATTGGAGTAGTAGTTAAAAGGTATATACACCAGGGAAAACTTGTACCGGATGAAATAGCTGTTAAACTGATGAGAGAAAGGCTTTTAAAACTCAAGGGACAGGATACCATCCTTGATGGTTTCCCACGTAATTTAGAGCAGGTTAAATTTTTGGAAGGCATACTGGATGAAATAGATGAAAAAATAGATGTCTGTTTTTATTTAAAAGTAAAAAAAGAAATTTTACTGGAAAGACTGGCAGGGAGAAAGATCTGTCTTAATGACGGCTCAATTTATCATGAAAAATGGAATCCTCCCCGGGAAGAAAACAAATGTGACCAGTGTGGTGCTAAACTTTTTCAAAGAGAATATGATAAAGAAAATCTCATAAATAAGAGAATTGAGGTAGACCAAAAAGATATAAAAAAGGTAAAAGATTACTATGAAAATAAAGGTTTATTGAAAATAATAGAGGGGTCAGACAAAAACATTAAAGAAGTACAGATGGAGATAGAAAAAACAATTAATGATCTGGGAGGTATAGAGTCATGATCTGGAAGGACAGCTATAAAATTGGAGTTAAAAAGGTTGATAAACAGCATAAGGAATTGTTTAAAAGGCTTAACAGTTTTATAGAAGTAGTAAGGTCAGATCAGGATATGGAAGATAAAATAGATGAGATAAATAGAACCCTCGATTTTATGGCAGAGTATGTTGTTGTTCATTTTGATTCAGAAGAAGAAGTACAAAAAAAATACAATTATCCCAACTATGAGGAACACCATCGTATACATGAGGAATTTAAAGCTGATATCAGAGAATTCAAAGAGGAATTTGAAGATGATATGTATAATGAAGATCTAATTATGGAGTTCAGTGGTCGCCTGCTCACCTGGCTTATTAATCATGTTACAGGTGAGGATCAAAATATAACAGAATATGTGGAAAAGGGGGCAAAATAAAATGGATGCAGAACATATTAATCCAGTCTATAAAGCTACAAATCAGGTATTTAATAATATGTTTCAATCAGAGGTAAAGAAGGGGGATTTGAAGGTTAAAAAAGATATAATTCCCACAGGTGATATTAATGCCAGTATTGGAGTTTCAGGTGAATTAAACGGCACCATTTTGTTTAGCTTCCCCCGGGAAATGGCCCTAAAAATAGTAGAGGAGATGGCGGGGATGGAGATTGAAAAACTGGATAAATTTGTAGCCTCAGCCATCGGTGAACTGGCCAATATAATTAGCGGCAATGCTGTTACAAATTATTCAGAAAAAAGTTATGAATGTGATATAGTATCTCCTCAAGTAAATATAGGTAAAAATAAAACATATTCAACGGCAAGTGAAAATACTTTAATTATCCCTTTGCAAACAGACTTTGGAGAATTTAAGTTAAATATTTCCATTGATACTGTATAAATTTATTAAAATAATTTAATTATACTTAATAAATTTAAAATAATACAATTATATTGAACAAATAGTTAACAAATGATATAATTAATATATCTAATTGAGAGAAGGAGATAAGATTGGAAAATTTTCCTGACAAATTACGTATTCTGCGAAAAAACAAAGGGCTTAATCAATCCCAGCTTGCAGATAAAATTGGTATTGCCAGAACTACTGTATCCAATTATGAGCAGGGAGTAAGGTTTCCCAAACAGAATACATTGATTAAAATAGCTGAATTTTTTGAGGTATCAGTTGATTATCTGCTTGGCAATGAAAAAGATGAAGAGGCCAAAATCATATTAAATGTATTAAATTTAGAAGATAAGATTTGTTTTGAAGAGATTAACAATATTTTTTTAGATTATCTACTAAAAGATAAATTTTTATCAGCATATAAACTTATCAGAACTTTGACTTTAAAAGATATTTTTATTGCTGATATTTTTGAGAAAATTATAAAAAGTACATTTTTGGATTTAAACAGATTATGGCTGCAGGATAAAATAAATGAAGTACAGATGATATATATAAGTAGATTTGTTGAACTGCTTTTAAATAAGTCAACATCACATAATTTTAGGGATGAGGATTATGTTTTTAAGGCAGTAACTGCCTGTGTTAGTGGTGAATTTCACTCACTGGGATTACAGATGTTTAATCTGTTGTTAAACGAAATGGGAGGGAAAATTTATTATCTTGGCGAAAATGCAGGCAATAAATTGATAAATGATGCCATTAAGAATTTCAAACCTGATTTTGCAGCCCTTTCTGCTACTCTGACATATAACAAAGATATATTGAAAAGTGCTATAAAGGCTATAAGAAGTGATTATCCCCATCTTCCCATATTACTGGGAGGTGGCCTTCTGTCCGAAAGAAGCTGTTTTTTTGCCGGGAATAATAATTTATGGGTTATAAAAGATTTAAGAGAAGTTGAATCAGTTTTAAAAAACAAAATATTTTAATAAAAATAAATAATTTTTACTGGCAAAAAGTATTATTATATCTTACAAAGAAGGGAAATTCCCTTCTTTTTTTTATGTCTAATTTAAAAAAGTCATAGAACTAAAAAAAGTTAAAAAATGTCTTGCAATGTTTCATAATGCATAGTATAATTGTATTATCTTTTAAAATTTTGTTTAAAGCAAGAGATTATTACTGGAATTGTCAATGAAATTATATGAAAACTATACAAAACGAAACAATGGGGGTTTAAAAATGGAAGAGTTAAATATAATCTTTTCTACTGAGTATTTTCAGTTGAGAAAGGTGCAAAAACAGATTCAAAATTATCTCAGAGAAAATTTATATAACTCATTTGAGGCATTTATCGGTATAAATGAAATTTTAATAAATTCCTTTGAACATGCAAATCAGTTTGATCCCGCAAAAAATTTAAAAGTTAAAATACATATAACAGAGAGAAAACTTATTGTTAAGATTGAAGATGAGGGTGAAGGTTTTTGCTGGGGAGAAAAGATTTCAAAGGATTTTTCTGTAGAAGAAATACTGAGGGTTAATAAGAATCAGGAACGAGGAAGGGGTCTTATGATTGCCAGTGAAGTTTTTGATTTAATTAAATTTAATCGAAAAGGGAACAAAGTTTTTTTACATAAAATGATAGTCTCACATAAATAAATGTAAAGGATGGAAATTATGATTAAAAATGACTTAAGCCAGCTAATTATTGATAATTCTCCTGTTGGAATTTCTATTACCAATGAGCAGGGTAAATATATATATGTTAATGATGCTTATTGCAAAATATTTGGTTTTGCAAAAAGTGAAATAGTAGATTCAAATTTTGCGAATGTACTTTTAGAATCCCGGCCTGAGTGTTTACAGGATATTTATAATGGATATACTGGAGGGATAGACAGTGATAGAAGAAATCAGGAAGTGGTTAAAAAAGATAGTGAAAAAATTAACATACTTTCTCAGACCAGAAGTATAATAGGGGAAGATGGCAGCCCTCTAACTGTTAACTATGTTATTGATGTGACGAAAGAAACAGGACTTGCTAAAGATTTGAATTTTCGCCTTCGATTTGAAAGACTGATGACAGGTCTGGCCACATATATTAATAGTTTAAATATTAAAGAATATAAAAATGGGATAAGTCATATTTTAGAGGAGACCGGTAAATTTGCAGGGGCTGATTATGCAACAGTCTTTGTGCAGAATATCGAAGATAAATTTGATAGAGAGGGGGAGTGGTTTAGAAAAGAAACCGGTGAAGGTTTTGAAGGTATAAATATTTCTCTAATGGAGAATTTGCCATCAATAAGTAAATTGCTGAAAAAGGGAGTTATAGTAAATATTGACAATATAATAAAAGATAATACTGTTATGGGAAGTAGTGAAAAGCAAATACTTTTTAAACTGGGAATTAGATCAATGTTTATTTACCCTATTAAAATTGCTGAAAATATTTCTGCAAAAATAATTTATATAAAATATCTGGAATTTAGAGATTGGCTACCTCAGATGGAGGATTTTGTTAAAATAATAGCAGAGCTTATACACAGTTTAATCATAAGGAAGAGAAACAATTATAAAATAAAAGAATATACCTGGATGCTGGAAAATATTAATGATAAATTAAGTTCTGCTTACAAAAAGTTAAATGATGAAGTGAAAAAAGCCAGGGATCTGCATTATAGATTTTTGCCGAAAAAATGGCCGGAAAATGGAAGATATAAATTTTCCTCTTACTATTTTCCTTCTGAATACATAGGTGGGGATTTTTATAATTATATAGATACTGAAGACTATATTATATTTTATCTTGTGGATATAACAGGACACGGTATTGATGGGGCAATGTTAAATATTTTTGTCCGTGACACCATCAATCACTATGTCTATGCGGGGCAAAACAAAACAAATGGACCTTATAAATTAATTCAACATATACTCCAAAAATATTTTCAGGAAAATTTCCCTCAGGATTATTTTATATCTATTATTGTGGGAAGCATTGAAAAAAACAGTGGAATACTCAAATTATGTAATTCAGGTATTCAGGTCCCACCTTTTTTAATTGAAGCTAATGGTAAAATTTTACGTCCTGACAGTATGCTGCCACCGATAACAAACACAATTGATTTAAAAATTTATGATCATCCAGAGACAGAAAATACCTTTTTATTCAAAGGTGGTTCAACACTTTTTATTACCACTGATGGGTTGACAGAGGCAAAATTCCGCGGAGAAATGATTGGAGAAGATTGGTTATACAATGTCCTTGAAAAAAATCATGACAACACCACACATCAAATTAAAGAAAAAGTAAATAATGAATTTTTGCAGCATACGGGGGGATTGGAAGGAGATGATGATATATCTTATTTAATAGTTAAATCAATTAATAGTTGATGGCATATTTATTCACCATGTAAAAGGTATTTATATAATTTGTGGGGAAAGGGAGGTATATTTTTTTGAATGATTTTGAAGTACTTGTTAATGAATTTATTAAAAATGCTGAAAAGCAGATAATTAAAATTAATAATATAATTGATTTTACTGAGGATTTTTACGGGTCAATTGCAGAGGACTTGCCCCGATTAGAACAAAAAATTAATGATACTATTGAAGAAACAAAATTGCTGGTAAGTTATTTTATAGAAATTGATAATTTTGCTGATAACAATGAATATATTATGACCGAGATTATAGATGATTTAAAAGAAGGGATTGAACAGGTCTATTCAATACTGCCCAATGATAACAGTGTTAGGGACAAACTGAGTGGTTTTTTAACTAATTCCCGGGGAAATGAGAATTTCTCATATATTTTTGACTTACTTAAAAATCTACGGAAGGTTTTAAATAATTTACAGCATCTTTCCATAAATGCAGGTATCTATTCTTTTAAACTGGGCAGCAGGGGAAGAGGGTTTCAGATAATAACTGATGAGATAAATAAACTAACAGTAAAGGCCAGAAAGAACTATGAATTTATCAGAGAAAATGTATTTATATTACAAGAATGGCATCAAAATTTTTTCTCAAATATTGAAAAATTACTTGAAAAAGAGAATAAACTAAAGGAAGTATATTATATAAAAATTAATAAAAACTTAAAAGAAATAATTATTTCCTTAAAAAAGGTAGCAGAAATAATGAATGATCTGCTGGCCAAACTCGAATGGGCAGTAAGTCCTGTTTTTGAAATACTGCTACTTGTACAGAATCAGGATATTATCAGACAAAATATGGAGAATGTGACTAAGATACTCATCCAGACTATTGCTGTGTTAAAGGAGAAAAAGCAGAAAGATTTATCGGCAACAGAAATTGCAAATTTATTAGCTTTTATTGAGGATGTGTCACATTTAAGTGTAGAATTAATGAAAAATATAGATCGTGAATTACAGGGGTCTTTATATACTATACAGGGTTATTTCACCGAGATGACAGATAACTTAAAAGATCTGCGCTGTGATAATTGGGTTTTAACTGATTTTTTGGCCGGTAAAGTTAATGAAAAAGGAGATAAAGTTAGTTTAAATCTTATATATAAAGAGTTAGTTGAGACTGTACCCGAATTCAAAAAAGAACTTATTAATTTGCAAAAAAGATATGAAGATATTTTAAATAATAACAATGTTTTTATGCCTAAAATGGATAACATAAACAAAGAATTTACAGTTATTAATAAAATATCCACAAAATTAAATCGTTTGAGAGTAATGGCCAGAGTGGAAAATAGCAGGATCAACAAAAATGAAAAAGTAATTGAAAAAATAAAACAGGCTCTCGATGACTTTACCATAACAGGCAATAAACAACAGCAGTTTTTTAATGACCTTGAGAAAAATCTAATTAATAATTATAAGCAGTTTCTGGTGATGACAGAGGATAACAAAGTTGAAATAGCTGATTCCATAAAATACATCGAGGAGACACAGGAAAAAGTTTTTTTGAGTAAAAAATTAATTAAAGATGCTGTAAGGGGACTTAAAGAAAATATAAATTGTTTAATCCCCAGAATTGAAAAAGCAAATGAACAAATAAATAAAGGAAAAGATTATAAAAACGAGGTAGAAAATATAAGAAAGTTTTTTGTTGAGATAAAGGATAAGGCGGTGTTGTTAAAGGGAAAAATACTGAATGAAAATAAAATATTTAACTGGCAGTACAGCAATGATCACCTTGATAAATTGACAGATCAATTTACAAGTTATCTGGAGAGAAAAACGGTAAGTGATGAATTTGAAGGATTAAGTTTTGATGAAGGCAGCCGAGAAGGTGAATTAATATTATTTTAAATTAAAACTGGTTTGTTAAATAATTAGATATTATATATATTATATTAGTTTGTACATATATAATAAAAAATAATAGGAGGCTTAATTATATGTTTAAATGGTTTAAAAACTTGAATCTTGCTTTAAAAATTGGCGGTGGATTTACAATAGTTATTTTAATAGGAATATTTATGTTTTATATGGGTTATAGTGGATTAAATAATGTTGAATTTAATGTTGAACTGGCTAATAGTGCAGGTGATTTCAATTATAGTGCCCAAAAAATGCAAAATGCAGTGAATGAGTTCGTTCTTTCAGAAGATGAAGAATATATTAGTGAATTAAATACATTATATGAAGATATATCTGAAAATATCTCTCATACATTATCCCGGGTTGAAGGTAATAATGAACAGGTCAGTGAACTAGAAAATTTGCAGGGATATTCAAAAGAATATCAAATGGCAGCTAATGAATATCGTGACTTACTAAACCAGCAAAACGAACTGCGTTCTCAATTTGCCAGTTATGAGGAAGAATTAATTGAGACAGTAGAGGGGAATATGGAAAAACAACAGGAGGATATTAGAGAAATTTCTACAAACGCAGAGAATATAGAGGAACAGAGGGAGACAATCAACAGAAAACTGGATGTAATTGATCTGGCTGCCCTCCTTGTAAGACAGATCTCAGAAATAGGAAGGGAAGAGAGAAATTTTATTATTAACATGACTCAGGATGAATTACAGCAAAGATATATTACTTCTACAAATGAAGCTTTTACGGATGCACAAAATACCCTTGCTGAAATGAGTGATTTATTAGTTTCTGAGGAGGAAATAGAAAGAGCAGATAGGATAGCAGTTTCTCTGGAAAATGCAGAAAAATCATTTGCAGAAATAGTAAGTATTGAAGAAAACAAGGACAATCAAAATAAGGTTATGGGTCAGAATGCAGAAAGATTTCTTGCCCTGACTGAATCAATTAGAATAGATTATTTGAGTAATATGGGAGATGTTCAGGGTACTGCAGAAGGAAGTTTGATAACTTCTTTAATTGCCGCTGTCATTATAGGTGCTTTTCTTTCCTATATTATTACAAGGATGATTACAAAACCTGTGGGTGAAGGGGTTAATATGGCAGCCAGAATTGCAGAAAGAGACTTCACCATGGCTGACCTTAATTATGATAGGACTGATGAAGTGGGTACTCTGGCCAGAGCACTGGATAATATGAAAAACGAATTAAGCGAAGCCCTTGGACGGGTGAGAATGGCTTCAGATAATGTATCTAATGCCTCAGAAGAGATAGCCACAGGTAATCAGGATCTTTCTCAGAGGACACAGGAACAGGCTTCCTCACTGGAGGAGTTTTCTGCAACCATTGAGGAAATTACATCTTCTATAGAGTCTTCTACTTCCAATGCAATGGAGGCAGATGATATTTCCAGTAAAACTCTAAAAACTGTGGAAGAGGGTGAAGTGGTGGTAGAAGATATGCAGCAGGCCATGGATGATATTACCAGAAGCAGTAATGAAATAGCAGAGATAATCAGTACTGTTAATGATATAGCCTTTCAAACAAACTTATTAGCTTTAAATGCAGCTGTGGAAGCGGCCAGAGCAGGTGATTCTGGACGTGGTTTTGCAGTGGTGGCTGCTGAGGTACGAAATTTAGCCGGCAGGTCAGCTGTAGCTGCAGAAGAAATTGAAAAATTAATTAATAATAGTATCACCAGGATAGAAAGAGGCAACGAATTAATGACAGAAACTGATGCTGTGCTGGATGATATTGTAAAAAATACTCAAAGGACAACAGATATTGTGGAAGAAATAGCTGCTGCTCTTAGAGAGCAATCTTCAGCTGCAGTACAGATAAATAGTACAATTGAAGAATTAAACCAGGTTACACAGCAGAATGCTTCACTGGTAGAAGAGATAGCAAGTTCCAGTGAAAATATGAGTGGTGAAGCAGTTGAGCTGGAAAACCTTGTGGAGAGATTTAAGATTGCAAAGGATGACTTAAAAACAGATGACGGGGAGAAAAAAGCTGTAAAAAAAGCATTGAAACAAGAATTAACAAAATCAAATAGTACAAAAGGTGATCAAAGTCATGAACAATTTGATGAGGGTGATTTTGAGACCTTTTAAATTGTTTATAAAATATATGTTAAAATTAATGCAGATGAAGTTGTGTAAATAAATATATGATAAAAAAAGGGTGGGAATAATGGGAGATAAAAATATTAATCTGGATATGGATTATGATGTACTGGATATAGTTGACCAGCAAAGAACAGACACTGAGGCGGGAAGTCAATTCGTTACATTTAAAATTGGAAAAGAAAGTTACGGAGTTAACGTGATGCTGGTTCAGGAAATAATACGATATAATCAACCTACCAGGATGCACAGAGCCAGCCCGGAGATAAAAGGTTTAATAAATTTCCGGGGAAAGGTCATACCGGTTATTGATATGCACAAAAAATTTGATATACCGGAAGTGGAATATGATAGATATACAGTAGTGATTATCCTGGAGGTTAGCG
This sequence comes from uncultured Halanaerobiaceae bacterium, assembly GCA_964609745.1. Taxonomy (GTDB): domain Bacteria; phylum Bacillota; class Halanaerobiia; order Halanaerobiales; family DATFIM01; genus CAZSTU01. Next base: position 1,255 of record CAZSTU010000025.1, on the reverse strand, counting down.
GGAAAACAATGGGAATTATTGTAGAAAGAGTTTCTGATATAGTACGTTTTGAGGAAGAAAAAATTCAGAAAGTTGATAAAGAGTTTGCAGAAGACATGCAGACAAAATATATAATAGGTATGGCCAAAAAAGATGAAAATATAATTATGATTGTTGATCCTCAAAATCTTCTTAGTATAGATAAACTGGAAAATATAAATGTAAATGCTAAAAATAAACAAAAATATAGGAGAGGATGTTGAAGGTGGATATTAAAATAGAAAATCATACTGTTTTCATTCAACTTGATGAAGTACTTGATTTTCAAAATTCAATAAAGTTCAAAGAAAAGGCTCTGGAAATAATCTTTGACAGTAAGGTTGATATGAAAACTATGATTATAGATTTTGACAGGGTAAATTATATTGACAGTTCTGGTCTGGGTAAATTATTATTGCTCAATAAAAAAATGGAGGATAAAAATGGTAAATTTATAATTAAAAACGTAAACAATGAATATATTAGGAGGATGTTTAATTTAATACACATTGATAGTGTCTTAAAAATTGAATAGTATTTATCAAAAATTGACAAAATACAAGAAAAAGTTTTATATTGTTATTAATTTGTGATAAGATTAAGTCAACTTACAAGTTATACAGGGGGAGCAAAATGGATAATATATACAAAGAAAAACTAAAAAAATCAAATGAAATAGTAAATAAATGGCAGAGTATAGTAAATATTATAACTGAACTATTTGATGTAAATGATGCTTTAATTACCAGGGTGGATCATCCCTACCTGGAAGTATGTAAAGCAAGTGAAAATGAAGATAATTTATTTGATGAAGGCGATAGAGTAATGTTAGCCGGACACTACTGTGAAAAAGTAATAAAAGGTAAAAGAAAATTCAAGTTAGATGATGCTCGCCAAAGCAATCATTTTGCTAAATATCCTGAAGTTAATGAAGGTTTGATATCCTACCTCGGTTATCCCCTGCAGTGGCCTGATGGTGAAGTATATGGTACCTTATGTGTTCATAATGATACTCCGGGTCAATTTAGCATTGAACTTGAGAACTTAATGAAACGACTTCAGGAATTAATAAACTCACAGCTGAAAAATATTTATCAAAAAGAAGAACTTAAAGAAAAAATTGCTGAAGTGGACAGGATAAGTGGGGATCTAAAAAAGAGCAGGGAAAAATTTATGTCAATATATAAAAATATTGAACAGGGGATATGTCTGCACGAAGTGATTTATGAAAAAGAAA
>CAZSTU010000024.1:9942-16806 GCA_964609745.1 uncultured Halanaerobiaceae bacterium | reverse complement strand
AAAAGGCAGAAGAGATTAAAGACTGGGTGGTAGAGATAAGACGAGATATTCACCGCCATCCTGAGCCCAGTCAGAAAGAGACCAGAACTTCTAAAAAAGTTGCAAAAATTTTAAAAGACCTGGGGGTTGAAGTTGAAACTGGTTATTACAATACCGGGGTAGCAGGCCTGATACGGGGTAAAAATGAAGGTAAAACACTTGGATTGCGCTTTGATATGGATGCTCTGGAGATGGAAGAAAAAACAGAGCTTTCTTTTTCTTCAAAGAACAAAGGGGTTATGCATGCCTGCGGCCATGACGGTCATACTGCGATGGGCCTTGGAGTAGCCAGGATTTTGATGCAGATGAGAGATAAATTACAGGGGAATATCAAATTGATTTTTCAGCCGGCAGAGGAAGATGCTCAAAGTGGTGGTGGGGCCCAGTATATGATTGAAGAGGGAGTTTTAGAAAATCCTCAGGTTAATGCCATGGTGGGAATGCACATCTGGCCTAAATTAAATCTGGGAGAAATTGGCACAAAGGTTGGCACCATAATGGCAGCATCTGATCCTGTAACCATTGACGTAATTGGCAAAGGGGCTCATGCCTCCCTGCCCAATATGGCAGTGGATCCAGTAGTGATTGGCTCCCAGATAGTTAATAATTTACAGACAATAGTCAGCAGAAATGTTGACCCCTTTGAACAGGCAGTAGTAACTATCGGAATTTTTGCCGGTGGGACCAGATATAATACTATTCCTGAAAGTGTGAGACTGGAAGGGACTGTTCGGACATTTAGTGAAGAAGTTAGAGATAAAGTTTATGAAAGAATTCATACCATTGCAGAAAAAACGGCCGAAGCCATGGGGGGAGAGGTTGATGTAAATTATATTAAAAGTTATCCTCCAACAGTTAATGATGAAAAAATGGTAAACTCTGTTAAAAAGTCTATAATTGATTTAAGGGGCAGGGAAAATTATGTTGAAATAGATAGGCCTGCTTCCGGAGGGGAGGATTTTGCCTATTTCAGTCGCAGGGTGCCATCTGTGTATCTCTGGCTGGGATATAATAAGGAGGGTGAAGAAATATATCCTCCACACAGTCCTTATTTTGATTTTGATGAACAGGCATTAGTATACGGTATTGAAGCATTTTGTAAAATTGCAACGGATTGGGGGGAATATAATGTATTCCAGAATTAATAACCTGGCAGAAAGTCTTCAGAAAAAGTTGATTAAATACAGGCGTGATTTTCACAAATATGCAGAAACGGGCTGGACAGAATTTAGAACAGCTTCGATTGTGGCTCAAAAACTTGATGAACTGGGTTATGAAATTAAACTTGGCCGGGAAGTTATAAAAGAAAATGCCCGAATGGGGGTCCCCTCACCTGAAGTACTTACAGAACACTATGAAAGGGCCAAAGCTCAGGGGGCTAAAGCCAAATACCTGGATAAATTACAGGGAGGTTTTACAGGGGTAGTGGCTTTGCTTAAAAACGGTGAGGGACCGACTCTTGCTTTCCGTTTTGACATGGATGCTGTAGAGATGGAAGAAAGCAGCTCTAAAGATCACCTCCCGGTAAAAGAAGGCTTTGCCTCTGTTAATGATAATGCCATGCATGCCTGTGGTCATGACGGACATACAGCCATTGGCCTGGGGCTGGCTGAATTACTGATGGAGATAAAGGAGGAGTTTAAAGGAACTGTTAAATTAATTTTTCAGCCGGCCGAGGAAGGTGTGCGGGGGGCCAGATCAATGATGGAAGCCGGGGTTGTAGATGATGTAGATTATCTTACAGGATTACATCTGGGGCTTGGCAACGGAAGCGGAGAGTTATATCCGGGAACAAAAGGTTTTCTGGCTACTTCAAAATTTGATGCCTGCTTTAAAGGAAAACCTTCACATGCAGGAGCTCAACCAGAATCAGGTAAAAATTCCCTGCAGGCAGCAACAGTTGCAGTGAATCAACTTTATGGTATTTCCCGCCACAGTCAGGGTGTTACCAGGATTAATGTAGGTAGAATGGAAGCTGGCACAGGTAGAAATGTAATACCGGATCGGGCAAAACTTGTTATTGAAACCCGGGGAACAACATCTGAGCTTAATGATTATATGTACAATAGAGCAGTTGATATACTGACAAATAGTGCTGAAATGTATGGTAATGAATTAAAAATAAATGAAATGGGCAGGGCGGAAAGTGGTAAGAGTGATGTAAGATTGGCAGAAAGAATCATAAAGTGTGCACGAAAAACAGGGGAATTTGATAAAATATATGATCAATCTGCGGAGATGGGTGGTAGTGAAGATTTCACATATTTTATGAAAGAGGTGCAAAGACAGGGAGGTCTGGCCACATTTATGATACTGGGGACAGAACTTGCCGGTTCTCATCATACTGCTGATTTTAACTTTAAAGAAAAAGATTTGATCAAAGGTGTCAAAATACTGGGCAGTATTGTAGTGGATATTTTAAAATAAAGAAAAATATAAATTATATGTTAAAATATGTTAAATATAATTGATTTATGTAATAAAAAATGATATAATAATTTATACTATAGCAGGGGAAAATGGGCAAAACCCTGCTATTATTTTTATGGGGGTGATATAAATCATAAATAAAAGTATGAAAAAATTACTTTTTTTAATTTTAGTAATTATATTACTTTTTGAAATTTGCTCCCTGCAAGTTAATGCAGTAGATAAACACCAAATTACCATATTACATACAAATGATAGTCACTCTTCTTTAAGACCTAAAATGTTAAAAAATAATGCAAATAATGATAATGAATATCAGTCCGGGGGTATTGTTAAAATTGCTGAACTGGTTAAAGAGCAGAGGGAGAAAAGAGAAAAAAGAGGGGAAGATGTCTTTTTAGTTTCAGCCGGTGATTTTTTTGGGGGAGACCCATATGCCTGGCTGGCTCTCGCTGGAGAAACTCCTGAAATTAATTTAATGAATCAAAGTGGTTATGATGTTGTTACCCTGGGCAATCATGAATTTGACTTTGGTGTTGATAATTTAGCCTCATATTTTTCAAATGCAGGTTTTCCCGACCTTGATCAAGAACTAAATATTGTGGCCACAAATACAGAAATTCCTTCAGAATCTCCACTGAGAGATATGGGAATTAAAAAAAGGTTAATTAAAGAAACTAAAACAGGTTTAAAAGTTGGTTTTATGGGGCTAATGGGTGATAATGCTGTTTCGCTGGCCTATGATACCGGGAAATTAAATTTTTCAGATGTGGAAAAAGCTGCTTTAAAAGCAATAGACTATTTTGAAAAAGAAGATGTTGATCTGGTGGTGGCTCTAACTCACTCCGGTTTAAATGAAGATAAAAAGCTGGCCAAAAATGTTGATGGAATTGATGTTATTGTGGGAGGTCACAGCCACCATATGCTGGAAAAACCGGTTGAAATAAATGATACTGTAATTGTTCAGGCAGGTGATAATTTCAGGGCTCTTGGTATTCTTGAGTTAAGCTATGATGAAGAGAAAAACAGGGTAGAATTGAGAAATAAAAAAACAGGAGAGCCCTATCTGGTTAATACGGACAGCATTAGTAAAGGCGATCAAAAGATAGAAAAGGAACTAAAGGATTATGATCGAAAACTTGATAATTATCTGGAAGAGTTGACAGCTGGCAAATTTAAAGAGATGTCAGATTCAGCCTTAAGTCTGGACTTTTCTCTTACCCGTTCACCGGATATGATTGATACCCAAATGGGAAATTTTATAACTGATGCAATGCGACTGGCAGTTGAAGATTTAACTAAAGAACCTGTTGATTTTGCCTTTCAGGCTAATGGTTTAATAAGAAGTGACCTCAGGGGTAAAGATGATGATCAGGTTAGCTTTTATCAACTTGCTTCTGCTGCCGGCCTTGGTATAGGTCCTGATAACAGACCAGGTTATCCCCTTGTTGAAATGTATTTGACTGGAGATGAGGTAGAAAATGTTCTGGAGATTTCCATATTGTTAAATGAATTACAGGGAAGCATTTATTTTTTACAGAATTCTGGTTTGAGGTTTTATTATGACAGGCGTCGGGCCCTATTTTTTGATGTTCCTGTACTTCAAAAACCATTTCCGACGGGCAGATCTGTTCTGGGGGTTGAAAGATACACCGGTTCAGATATTCAGAAAAACGATAGCAAGTCATATGAGACACTCAATGAAGATAAACTATACAGGGTTGTGTCTGATTATTATTTACTTCAATTTTTGCCTTATGTGGGAGAAGTTGTACCTTCACTTGAAATCAATATTAAAGACAGTAAAGGCCAACCCATTAAAAACAACAGGGAAACTATTATTAAACTAGATGGTGAGGAGTTAAAGGTATGGCAGGCCGTTTTTCATTATGCAAATATGCAGGATAATAAGGTGAATGAAGCATATAAACAGGCAGGCAACAGGATTATACCTGAGAATAGATTTTCTCTGCTGGCCTATTCGGAAATTTTTGTGATTTTGTTTATAATATTTTTGCTGTTTTTGGTGTATATACTATTAAAAAAGTTGATTTATTAGCAAGCTTATATTCTGTTAATACTAATTTGACTATTATTTTAAATTCAGCTAAAATAATTACAGGTGGCTGAATCACAGCATGGTTAATTTTAGGCATTATTTTTTGTTAATCGGATGATGAATATTGACGGAAATAATTTTTTGCTATAAAATTTATAGATATATTAATGACAAAGATATTTATAAGGAGAGTGCCTAAAATGGAAACAAAAGGTATAGCAGCTTCGCCAGGAATATTTATAGGCAAAATTTTTATCAAAAAGGATAAAGAACTGGATATTGAAAAAAGAGAGGTTTATGATCACCGGGAGGAACTTAAAAGATTAAAGGAAGCGCGTGAAAAAGCTAAAAAACAGTTAAAGAAGGTAAAAAATTCTGCAGCTGAAAAGTTTGGTGAAAAGAAGGCAGAAATATTTGAAGCACATCTTATGTTTCTTGATGATCCCGAACTTATACCCAATATAGAGAGTAAAATAAGAGATGAAAAAATAAATGCTGAAGCTGCAGTACAGGAAGTAGTAGAACATTATGCCCGTATTTTTGCCAATATGGACAATGAATATATGCAGGCAAGAGAAGATGATGTAAAAGATGTGGGTAAAAGATTAATTAAAATATTGCTGGGGATAGAAGAATTATCAGAGGAGATAGAAGATGAGGCGGCAGTGGTGACCCGCGAATTAAGGCCCTCAGAGACGGCCCAGTTGAATAATGATAAAGTTAAAGCACTGGTGACCAGAGGGGGTTCGCGGACTTCACATACTGCAATAATAGCTCGTAGTCTAGAGATACCGGCTGTTGTAGGTGTTAAGGATGATATTATTGATTGCAGGTATCAACAGGGAGAAATTATAGTTGATGGAAATCAGGGCAGGGTAATTATAGAGCCTGATGAAAATACAAAGGAAAAATATAAAAAGCGATTGCAAAAATATAAAAAGGAGCAGGAAAAATTACAAACTTTTAAAGAAAAGAAGGCTGTCACAAAGGACGGTACTGCAATAGAAGTTGCAGGAAATATTGGAAATCTTGCTGATGTTGACGCGGTTCTTGAAAAGGGTGGAGAGGGTATTGGACTTTTCAGAACTGAATTTCTTTACATGGATAGAGAAAAACTGCCAACAGAAGAAGAACAATTTGAGGTTTATCGTGATGTAGTAGAAAAGATGGGAGACAAACCTGTTATTATCAGAACTCTGGACATCGGTGGTGACAAAGATTTGCCCTATCTGGAATTAAAGGAAGAATTGAATCCCTTTCTTGGTTACAGGGCAATCAGACTGTGTCTGGATAGACCTAAACTTTTCAAACCTCAGTTGAAGGCCATATTAAGGGCCGGTTATTACGGTAATGTTAAACTGATGTATCCCATGGTTTCTTCAGTTGAGGAAGTACTTAAGGCAAATGAAGTTCTCGAAGAATGCAAAAAAGAACTTGCTGAAAGTAATAAGGATTTTGCTGAACAGATTGAAGTTGGAATTATGATTGAAGTTCCTTCGGCTGTGAGGATTGGTGATTTTCTGGCCCGGGAGGTTGATTTTTTCAGTATTGGCACCAATGATTTGATACAGTATGCTGTGGCTGTTGACAGGACAAATGATGATATTGCTGATATGCATACACCTTACCATCCTGCACTTTTGAGGTTTATTAAAGAATCCATTGAACATGCCCATAATAATGATCTCTGGATTGGCATGTGTGGTGAGGCAGCAGGAGATGAATTATTATTACCATTTTTGCTGGGGGCCGGTCTTGATGAATTCAGTATGAGTGCAGTTTCGATATTAAAAATCAAAAAACTGTTGAACAGGTGGTCAATCAGTGAGGCTAAGAAGGTGGCTGAAGACGCATTGCGCCTGGCAACAGCCGGTGAAGTAGAGGAATATCTGCAGAGAGTGAAAAAATAAATTGTTTTTGAGGTAGAGCTGAAAGGGGAGGTCAACTGGTGGTAAAATTTGAATGCAGACAATGTGGTAAGACTTATAACCCCGGGGATCTAAGGTACAGATGTGATTGTGGAGGGCTTTTTGTTTTAAAGGGGAATGTAAAGCCAGAAAGTAAAAACCTCACCCTGGGGGAAGTGAATACTCCCCTTTTAAAAAAATACTGGAAGGGGAAAGAAGTATATTTTAAGTTGGAATATATGATGCCTACCGGTTCTTTTAAAGACCGGGGTGCTGCCTATATGATTGATAGATTAAATGATTATGGTGTAGATGAAATAATAGAGGATTCTTCGGGGAATGCCGGGGCTGCAATTGCAGCATATGCAGCTGCAGTAAATATGAAATGTCACATTTTTATTCCAGAAAAAACGTTTGATGGTAAAATAT
>CAZSTU010000024.1:5976-9932 GCA_964609745.1 uncultured Halanaerobiaceae bacterium | reverse complement strand
ATGCTTCACATATATATAATCCCTTCTTTTTTGCCGGAATATCTACTCTTGCTCTGGAACTAAAGCACTTAAGTGAAGATGATATAATATTGGTACCTGTTGGAAACGGGACAATGCTTCTGGGGCTTTATTATGGTTTTAAAAAAATGGGGAAATTACCCCGTTTAATAGCAGTACAGGCGGCAAATTGTTCGCCTGTGTATAATTATTATCATAATATTAGTGTTAATAACTGTGATAAAACAAAAGCAGAGGGAATAGCAGTTGGCGATCCACCTCGCAAAAAAGAAATAATTAAGGCTGTAAAAAATAGTGGAGGTATGGTTATATCTGTAACTGAAAAAGAAATAAATGAAGCCCTTTCTCAGTTATCTTCAATGGGATATTATGTGGAAACAACTGCCGGAGTTGCACCTGCAGGATTTGAGGTTTTACATAGTAAAATTAATATAGAAAAGGGGCAAAGGGTAGTAATTCCACTGACCGGTTCTGGACTAAAAAAATAGCATATTAAGGATGGTGAATTGATAATTGAAGTTTTATCATGAAAGGCTGGAAGTTGTAGAACTTGGCAAAGAAATGTTAAAATATACTATGACCACCGGTACCTGGGGAAATATAAGTTATAAGCTAAATAGTAAAGGATATTTTGCAATTACTCCCCGAGAAAAAAATTATGAACAACTTCTTCCTAAAGATATAATTGTTGTTGATATGGATGGTAATATTATAGAAGGAGAAAAAAAGCCTTCTTCTGAATATCATTTACATGCTAAGATATATCAAAATCGTGAAGATATTGGAGCCATAGTACATACTCACAGTAGATATGCCTCTGCCATGGCAGCAGCCCGTAGAGCAATTCCGGTCTCAATGGAAGATCTGGCTCAAATTATTGGGGGAAGGGTAAGAGTTTCTAATTATAGATTACCGGGCAGTGAAGAAGCTGCAGAGGAAGCCGTAAAAGCTTTAGGCGACAGAAATGGTGTGCTTCTTGCCAATCATGGTGTAGTTGGTGTTGGAGATGGATTATCTGAGGCATTTAATGTATGTAAAATTGTTGAAAAAGCAGCTCATATAACCATTGCCGCCCAGGCAGTTGGTGGGGTAATAGAGTTAGAAGAGGAAGACGTAGATTATATGAGAAGTTTTTATTTAAGTGAGTATAAAAGAAGTGATTAATATTTGATTAAAACTGTTATAATATAGAATAGTATATATTATGTTTGCCGGAGGCCTGTGAAATGTTTGAAAATATAAGAAAATGGATTGCGATAAGTGGAATATTACTATTTTTAATAATTTTAATCTTACCTGCACCCGCCCAACTTGCTCCTGAGGGCAAAAAAGCTCTTGCTGTATTTATATTATGTCTTGCTTTGTGGGTAAGCCAGCTTATTCCCCTGCCGGTCACCGCACTTCTGGGAATAGGTTTGATGCCTCTACTGGGGATACTTGGCCTAGAAGAGACATTTTCGCTTTTTGGTAATAAAGCAATTTTTTTCATATTAGGGGCTTTGATTCTGGCAGGTGGTCTTTATCAGACAGGCCTTGGAAGCCGTATGGCCTTTCATATTATTAGCTTTTTTGGTGGCAGTCCACGCAAGCTTTTGCTTGGTGTGTTGTTTTCATCAAGTATTTTGGCCTGTATTATGCCCGAACATGCTGTGGCAGCATTGATGTTTCCTATAGTTGTGGAAATTGCCGGTAGTCTTAATTTAAAACCTCTGCAGAGTAATTTCGGTAAATACTTATTTTTGACAATGGCCTGGGGAACTGTTACAGGTGGTATAACTACGTATCTGGGTGGGGCCCGTAATTTGCTGGCAGTGGGTTTGCTGGAAGAAAAATATAATATGACAATTGGATTTTTTGAATGGATTAGTTATTCCTGGCCTATACCCTTTTTAATTCTTTCAATTTATGCTATTTTAATAATAAAGGTGTTTAAAATAGAGTTAAAAAGTGTTGACAGAGCACGCCGTAAGTTAAGCAAAAAAATGGAAAAAACCGGATCAATGAGCAAAGCTGAAAAAAAGCTGGGTATTTTACTCTTACTGGTCATATTTAGCTGGATGTTTCTCTCAAATATTATACATATTTCAGTAACCGCTGTGCTTGGCGGTGTTTTTACCTTTGCTATAGGGATTATTGACTGGGATGAGATAGAACAATATGTAAACTGGGGAGTACTTTTGATGTATGGAGGAGCAATAGTTGTTGCTTCTTCTCTTGTAGAGACCGGGGTTACTGAATGGCTGGCAGATATAGTTTTTTCAGGGATAAATGTCTCTCCCTTTGTATTTCTAGCCGGGCTGGCGTTTTTTACTACCTTTTTAACTGAGGGAGTAAGTAACGTAGCAGCAGTAGCAGTTATACTGCCTCTGGCCTACAGTATTGGTGATGTATATCAAATTCATCCAATTTTAATCACACTTTCGGTGGCTCTGCCCGGAGGTCTGGCTTTTATGCTGCCAATGGGCACTCCTCCCAATGCAATAGCTTTTTCTGCCGGTTATTACCGAATTGAAGATGCTATTATACTCGGATTAATGTTAAAGTTGATTGGCTGGATTATTTTCATGCTTGTTGCTCGTTTTTACTGGCCTTTGCTTGGTTTATAATGAGGGGAGGTAAGGAGATGCAGGCTGATATTTATCATCTTTATCACAGTGGTGTTGCAGTTATAATTAATAATCGATTATTTGTTTTTGATTACTATCGTGATCGGCCATCTGATACAGGCGGTGGTTTGAGTAATGGTACCGTAACTCCACAATTATTGGATAAAGTAGATGAAATATTTGTTTTTGTCTCACATTCTCATTCCGATCATTTTAATCCGGTGATCTTTGATTGGAAAGATTATAATGAAGATATATATTATATTTTGAGTAAAGATCTCAAACACTACGAAAATGATTGTGAATATATGTCACCGGGGGAAAAGAAAGTAGTTAATAATGTGGTGATTAAAACATATGGTAGCACGGATCAGGGAGTTTCTTTTCTGGTCAGTTATCAGGGACTTAATATCTTTCATGCAGGAGATTTAAACTGGTGGAAATGGAAAAGTTTTTCCAGAAAAGAACAGTTGAGAGAGGAAAAACAGTACAAAGAAGAAATTAAATTGATTAAAGAAAATAGCATAGATATTGCTTTTGTCCCTGTGGATCCCAGACTTGAAGAAAATTTTTATCTGGCCGGTGAGCATTTTATAAACGAGGTTAAACCTGAGCTTTTTATACCTATTCATTTTTTTGATCACTATAATATAACAGATGAATTTAAAAAGTTAATAGAAAAGAAGAATACGGAGGTTGCTGTTATATCTAAAAGTGGAGAAATGATTAATTTTAAAAAATAATTTATAAGCAGGTGGTATTTATGCTCATTTTATTTATAATATTACTTTTGATAATTGTAATTTTTGAAAGCTGGTATATAATGAGTAAAATGGGGAATGAAGAAAAAACAAAAAATGTTGAGGGGCCAAAAAAGGATAAGGCACTTTTGACTTTCCTGTATGAGACAGCCGACAAATTGAGCTTGGTCAGCGAAGAGTTACAGGAGCAGATTGAAGTCCAGTTAGCTCTGGCCGAAAATTCTTCAGCTAATAGTGAAGAAATTTCAGCTGGTGCTGAAGAACTTTCTTCAACAATACAGGTTGTTGATGATAATATATCAGAGGTTTTACCAGCCTTAAAAACAGCAGAAAATGATATAAATGAAATCTTATCTTCAACCAGAGGTGCTCAGGAACAAATATTAAATATTGAAAAACAACTTGATAATTATACCCGGGTGGTTGAAAGCAGTAATAAGCAACTGGAAATGACAGTAGAAGAAGTTAATGAATTTAATAATAGTATGAATTCAATAGAAAAGATTATGAATGAGGTGGATGAAGTAGCAGAACAGACCAATTTACTGGCTTTAAATGCATCCATTGAGGC
>CAZSTU010000024.1:535-5876 GCA_964609745.1 uncultured Halanaerobiaceae bacterium | reverse complement strand
TCGGCAAGTATAGAAAATATTGCTGAAAATATAAATGAAATAGCAGATGGAATAGACCAAATTGAAGAACCTGCATCTATTCTTAATAACAGTGCTAATGATTTATATAATAGGGTTAAAGAAGCCCAATCTGACATTGTAATAGATCATAATAAGGAAAAAAGGATAATGGAACTAAAAAGTAAAATTAATCAAACATTAAAAATGGAGATTTTTCAAAAATTAGATTTAAACTCTATTAGAAAAAAGTTAAAAGAAATGGTAGAAAAATATAAGGAAATTGAACTATTTGCTTTACTTGATCAGAATGGTGTCACCATGATGGATCTGGTAAGTGATAAACTGAATACTGCCGATACTACGGGACTGGATAAAAAACACCGGAGCTGGTTTAATGAGATAATTACAGGAAAGGATTATTATATTTCTGATCCTTATTTTTCTTCTGTTACGGAAGAACCCTGTATAACATTGAGTTTGCCTGTTAAAAAAGACGGGGAAATAATTGCTGTACTGGCGGTTGATATTCAGATAAACAATGGAAGGCTTGATAATTAAAATTTTCCTGATATAATAAAGTATATATTAGTTTGAAGTTGAATTTTAGATAATAATGCAGAATAAAGGGGAGTGTTATAGAATTAATTTTCCAGAATTAAAATTTGGAGGACTAAGACCAAAATATCCTATTATACAGGGTGGTATGGCAGTTAAGGTATCTATGGCTGAACTGGCTGGTGCAGTTGCTAATGAAGGTGGGATAGGTCTTATTGCCGGTACAGCTCTTAAGGTTAAGGAACTAAAAAGAGAAATTAAAAAGGCTCGAAAAATAACAGATGGAATAATTGGAGTTAATATAATGTTTGCTGCTAATGATTTTGTTAATCTAGTAAAGGGAGCCATTAGCGCAGGGATTGACCTGATTGTTTCCGGAGCGGGTTTTTCCCGGGATATGTTTACCCTGGGCAAAGAAGGCAATGTGCCGATAGTGCCAATTGTGTCTTCTCTCAGGCTTGCTAAAATTTCTGAAAAGCTGGGAGCTGATGCTATTGTGGTGGAAGGAGGTAATGCCGGAGGTCATCTGGGCACAGATAAAGAAAGCTGGGAACTTGTCAAAAAAATAAAGGATAGGGTAAGTATCCCGGTTATTGGTGCCGGAGATGTGGTGACTCCCCCTGACATGAAACGAATGTTTGATCTTGGTCTTGATGGGGTACAGATGGGTACCCGATTTTTGGCCAGTGAAGAATCAGATGTTTCCTCAGTATTTAAAGATTTGTGTGTCAGTGCTGAAAAAGAAGATATTGTCAGGATTATGAGTTCTGTTGGATTTCCTGCCAATGCCATTAAAACTCCTTTTGTGGAAAAAATTATGAATGACAGAGCACCTTCTCCAGTAAAATGTGTGGATTGTTTAAAAAAATGCAGTAAAAGTTTTTGTATCAGGGAGGCTCTGCTTAAGGCCAGATCCGGTAATTACGAAGAAGGTGTGTTTTTCACCGGTGAAGGTTTACCTAAAATAAAGGAAATTCTTTCTGTGAAAGAAATTTTTAAAAAGTTTAAAGAATATAATGGTAATTAATATATTATACCTCCTGTATTTGCAGGAGGTATAATTAATATTGATTATTAAACATTTCTCTTATATAATAGTAGTGAAATTAGATGGTGAGGGGATGTGGTGGTTTTGAAAATAATGCTGATTGTAATGAGTATTATTAATCTTGATACTGTACTTGAAAGAGCGTTTGATCTGGCAGTGAAGAAAGAGGGTGAATTAGTTTTGACCTTTGTTCAGGGAGGTGAAACTCCCAGCCCATTATCGTCACTGCTTACAAATTCGGGTTTTTTGGGGGAGAAGGTACAGTCAGATGTAAAAAAAACAGTAAAAAAAGAATATAACCGACAGGCCCATACTATTCTTGATGAAATTAAAAATATAGCTAATAAAAAAGGTGTAAAAGTTGTTGAGACAGAGCATTTAAAGAAAAATTCCCTCCATAAATGTTACGATTTAATAGATGATTATAATATTGATTATTTATTTTTAAATTTTACAAATAATAAAATAGCTTCTCATACACTCTTTGAATATCTTTCCAGTGATTTTGTTAAAAATCTGGAAATACCCTATGAAATGTATATGGATGGGGAAAAACAGGTTATAAACACCGGCTAAAAAGCTGTTATTAAAATTCAGGGGGGGACTTGTTAATGAATATAAGTGATTTTTCATTAGAAGGTACAGCAGGGATAAAGATATATGGAACTAAATACAGTGTTGAATCTCCCCGGGGAGTTTTATTAATAGTTCACGGTATGGCCGAACACCGACAGCGATATTATGATTTTGCCCGACATTTAAACCATAATGGATATATTGTTTATACTTATGATCATAGAGGGCATGGTGAAACAGCTGTTAAAAATAATCAAACACTGGGATATTTTGCCCGGAAGGATGGCTGGGAAAAAATTATCAAAGATCTTCATAAATTACTTAATTATGTGATTGAAAAAAATAAAGGCTTACCTGTATTTCTATTAGGGCACAGTATGGGGTCTTTTATTGTAAGAAATTATATCGCCCATTATGGTGAAAGATTAACTGGAGTTATTTTATCCGGAGCTGGTGAAGTCCATCCCTGGAAATTAAAATTAATTAAACCACTTGTTAAACTGGAGAAGCTTATTCGGGGTAGTGAGAGCCGCAGCAAGGTTGTACAAAAATTAATTTTTTCCTCAAATAACCGGCAATTTAAACCATCACGTACTGATTATGACTGGTTGAGCCGCGATAATGAGGTTGTGGATAATTACATTATGGATAGATTTTGTGGATTTAAATGTACTACCGGGTTTTATGAAGATTTTATAAAAGGTATTTTTAAAACAACAAAATGGAAAAGTTATAGTTCTGTTCCCAATACCCTTTCTTTATTATTTATTGCCGGTGGTCAAGACCCGGTTGGGGGAGAGGACATAAAAGAAATTGCTGAAAACTACCGTGAAGCAGGAGTGTGGGATGTAGTCTGTAAGGTTTATCCCAATGCCAGACATGAATTGTTAAATGAAATAAATAAAAAAGAGGTTTTTAGTGATCTTACTGATTGGCTTAAAGAAAGAACCTCAGCACTTGAAATAAAGTCATAATATTCTGCCTAAATTGGAGAGGTTAATAAATGAATAGACATATTAAATTGTTTGACTTGATAGCTCCATTTTACAATTTATTTTTTAAATTACAGATTAAAAATTACTGTCAGACAATTAATAAAAATTTGAATGAACACCCTCTTCCAGATGGTGGTAAGGTTCTGGATCTTGGTGCTGGAACAGGAGCATTTGGATATTGTTGGCAGGAGGCAGGATTTGACGTTATTGCTCTGGAGGGCTCGGAGAGGATGAGTAATAAGTGCAGCAAACATGGTCTGAAATGTATTAATAC
The DNA here is from genome assembly GCA_964609745.1 of uncultured Halanaerobiaceae bacterium. Lineage (GTDB taxonomy): Bacteria > Bacillota > Halanaerobiia > Halanaerobiales > DATFIM01 > CAZSTU01. The sequence goes on along the minus strand of CAZSTU010000024.1, from coordinate 2,428 downwards.
CGATTTAACTGGAGGATTACCTTTTGCAGAAAACAGTTTTGATCTTGTTGTTGCTGCCTATCTTGCCCATGGCCTGCAGGAAAGTGAGAGGAAAATACTTTACCGGGAGGCTAAAAGAGTTGCCAGCAGTTTTGTAATTTTTCATGATTACGGACAAAATAAATATACTCTAATTAAACTTATTGAGTTCCTGGAGGGAGGGGACTATTTTAACTTTATTAATAAAATTCCAGGGGAAATGGAAAAAATATTTCCAGAAGTAGAGGTTTTAGATACCGGCCCCTGGCATAACTGGTATGTTTGTGCCACAAAGGAGGAAATTAGTCTCTATGATTGAGTTAAAACAGTCAATTGAAATTCTGGATGGTCTAAAAATATTTGTTTATGAAAACATATTAAATATTAACATATTAATGGAAGCCATTGTCATATTTATTCTTTATTTGCTGGCTCGCTTTGTTTTTAATAATATTGTAGTTTATGCTAAGAAGATAGTATATAATCTTAATTTTATGGATAAGCGCAGAAGAAAATTAATTATTAATGAAATTCTGCAACAATTTATATTTGTTTCGTTTATCTGGACAGTAGTTCTTATAGCTGAAGTTTTGAATATTCATCATTTTGTTGGCACTATTGCGGGCAATCTTTTTACAGCCTGGGTAATCATAAAGATTATTTCCATTATGATGCCTGAAGAATTTTATGTTAGAATAATTGCTGCTTTTATCTGGTTTGTAGCTGCCCTGAGAATTCTGGGAATCTATAAAGCTACTTTAGATGTTTTAAATAATATTGCTTTTAAGAGTGGGAATATTGAAATATCACTTTTATTAGTAATAAAAGGACTTATATTTTTTGTAGTATTTTTTTGGTTTGCTAAGCAGGCAAATCAGTTTTTAAATAAAAAAATAACTAAATCAGAAAATTTCATACCTTCTGTTAAAGCATTGTTAAACAAATTAATTAAATTTAGCCTGTATACGATAGCTTTTTTAATAACATTAAGCAGCATAGGTATAGATTTAAGTGCTCTTGCTTTCCTCGGTGGAGCTGTTGGTGTGGGCCTTGGTTTTGGCCTGCAGAAGATAGTCTCTAATTTTATCAGTGGTATTATTATATTAATGGATAGGTCTATAAAACCGGGAGATGTAGTAGAAATTAGTAATGTTTACGGTAAAGTTAAGTCCCTTGGTACTCGTTTTGTATCTGTTGTTACACTTTCTGGCAAAGAGTATCTTATTCCAAATGAAAATTTTATTACAGAAGAGGTTATTAATTTGTCTTATAGCGATGAACTTGTCAGAATTGAAATCCCTGTAGGTGTTGGTTATGATAGTGATATGGAGAAGGTGCGCAGTTTATTACTTAAGGCTGTGGGTGATAGAAAGAGAATAGTAGATGATCCTGGTCCTAATTGTTTGATGGCCGGTTTTGGTGATAGTACAGTAAATTTCAAGTTACGTTTTTGGATTAATGATCCGGAGAGGGGTATAAGTAATATTAAAAGTGAAGTGTTATTTTCTATCTGGAAGTTATTTAAAGAAAATGAGATACATATTGCATTCCCACAGCAGGATCTCCATTTTGAGTCTATATCTCCGGAAATGTTAGAGGAGTTAAATAAATTATTTTATAAAAAACAAAATAACGGCAAGGAGGCTGCAGTATCCCGGGAAGAAGAGGTTGATTAATTGTAAAGAAGGTGTTTTTTATGAATTTCTTAAAACTTAAAGATCTAACAATTTTTGATAAAAAAGAACCGCTTTTTGAAGATTTAAGTTTTACCTTTGAAAAAAATAATTTATACCCTTTGTTTTATAAAATTGAAGAATACAAATTGAGTTATATTTTTAGATATTTATTGGAGGAGGAAGCACAGCAGGGGAAATT
>CAZSTU010000024.1:0-525 GCA_964609745.1 uncultured Halanaerobiaceae bacterium | reverse complement strand
GACGACCGTTACAAATTCTTTAAGATCATACGGGATAAAAACTGGGAAGATAAAGTTGGCTTTTTGCCTGCAGAAGGAGGTTATTATCCCCATTTAACGGGCATTGAATATCTTTCGTTTTTTAATAAATATTATTCTGATTTTTCCCTGGATAAAGCCAGGGATTACATATATAAATTTAAAATACCGACAGAAGTTAAACTGGGAGATCTGTCTGAATTTCAGGCAGTTCTAATTTTGTTCTGTGGTCTGCTTGCCAGTAATAAGTTAATATTATTCCTGGAAAAACCTTTTTCTTGTTTACCTGGAGAAGAAACTGCTTTATTACAGTCTTTATTGGAGGAGGAAGCACAGCAGGGGAAATTAATATTGTTTACGGTAAATCGGGATAAAATTGACCAATATCAATTTAAAGAAATTTATAATTTGTCCTCTACCGAGATAAAGAGAAGTGACCTTTCTGCAAAAGATGAAAAGCAGCCAAAAGTGAAGAAAATCCCTGTATGGAATCAGGAGAAGGCAATG